>CAZGRT010000206.1:0-2805 GCA_964528225.1 uncultured Thermodesulfobacteriota bacterium
GCGTACCGCGGGAAAGGAGGACTCGAGGGGAGAGCGCGAAAAAGGCCCTCCCCGCGCAGGGGAGGGCCTCGCCTGGACGAAGGCCTTCCGGATCTCCTTTCCGAGCGCGGGAGGCCGGGGCGTTTCCACCCCGACCCATCGGCGGGCGGCCATGGGTCGGAAAGGACCGGTAGGCCGCTCCGCTCGGAGACGGGCACGAATGTACGGGAGCCTTTGCCAGACGTCAAGAAGGACCGCTGCAGAGGGACCACGGCTCGGCGACGAGCCTGAACCGAGAGAGTGTCGGGGGAAGGGCGGCGCCGGCACCCGAAGTAGCCGGCCGACGTCTACCCGCCGAGAGGAGCCGGGCGAATCACCCCGGGAGGGTGGGGAGCGAGTAGGGAAAGGCTGCGGCTGGCACGGCGGGGGATTCCGCCACCTCGTCCTCGGCCTCGATCCGGGACAGGATCGCGTGGAGGTCGTAGTTGCTGACCTCCACTTTGCCGTCCACGAGCGGTCGAACCGGCGGGGCGAAGCCGCAGCGGCCGAACAGGCGAAGCCTCGGCTGGTCGATGGCCTCCCGCAGGCGGAACGAGAGGGACTTGCGGAGAAGTTCCAGGTGGACGCCGTAGATGAGGAGGTGGCTCAGGCCCAGGCCCCGGGCCGAGGGTTTGACGAAGATCAGCGTGTCGTCGAAGCACGTCGGCTCTCCGGAGTGGGCCACGGCGTAGAAGCCCAGTCGATCCTCCGGAAACTCCGGCCGAGCGGCGGACAGGCCCACCACCCAGCGGTCGGGCTCGAAGACCCGCACGAACTCGTGGGCGCCGGCTTCCTCCGCGATGCGCTTCGGCTCGCCGGGCTCCAGGGAAGCCAACAAGAACTGCCGCCGCCCCATGCGGAAGAGCCGCCCCGAGGGCACGGGAGGTGTGGCGAGTTCCAGTTTTCGGGCGGTATTCATGGTTGCTTCACCAGATGGCACCTTTCGAAACCATAATCTAACGACTCTTTGGTGGGTGGCAACCTAAATATGTGTCTTTGACCTTCTCGGAGGTGTGAAGAAAAAACTTGAGGCCACCAAACTAATCAAGTCGAACCACACGACTAACCAACATTTTGGACCACCTTCACGACCCAAGATCACAACCGCAGAATTAACCCGACAGCAGAAACTATGAGTAGGTCCATTCAAAACACCTTTTGCATCCGGAACCCAAGGTCCCCGACGGGTTCCGAAACCCGTGGAGCATGCTGACCAGCGGCAGGCCCTCTGGACGAAAACGGGGTTCGACGTCGCGCGCCGAACCCCGTCGGGGCCTGGTGTTCCAACCCACCCTCAATGACGCCGGAGGGCCCTCTCCATTTCCCGTTTGGCATCCGCCTTCTTGATGTCTTCCCGTTTGTCGTAGAACTTCTTGCCCCGGCCCAGGCCGAGCTCGACTTTGGCGTAGCCCCTGCGGAAGTAGATGCGCAGTGGAACGAGCGTGTAGCCCCTTTGCTGCAGCTTCACCGCGAGGCGCCGGATCTCCTGTGCGTGCAGGAGCAGTTTGCGCGCCCGATCCGGATCCTGGTCCTCGATGCGGGTGTGGGAGTACGGGGAGATGTGAAGCCCGGAGAGCCACACCTCGCCGCCGTCCACCTGGGCGTAGGCGTCGGTGAGGCTCGCACGGCCGTCGCGAAGGCTCTTCACCTCGCTGCCGCGCAGGACGATTCCCGCCTCGATGGTCTCCTCGATGTGGTAGTCGCGTCGGGCCTTCTTGTTCGTGCAGGCGGTGTGAACCCCCTCGCCGGCCTTCTTCGCCACCTCAAGCCCTCCCCACGATGCGCGGGCCCGCCGCGGAGCGTCCCCCCAGCAGGCGCGCGGCGGCAAAGGCCACGGCCATGGCCGCCAGGCCTGCCAGGGCCGCCCCCGCGTCGGCCGAAAGGCCGAAGGAGGGTCCCCAGGCGTTTCCGACCACGGCACCGGCCACCAGGGCTGCGACCGGGACGAGATACACCCAGAACCCCGCCCGAAGGACCGTGCCCTCGGGGACCGCGATGACCACCGCGTCGCCGGGGCTCACCCCCAGGGGGTCGTCGGCCCACACCTTGGCGTCCCGGCCCCCACCGAGTCCACCGCAGGCGCGCCGGGAACCGCAGGACTCGCAGGAGCCGGACCGGACCGTCGCCACGAGGGCCCGCCCGGGGCGGACCTCCACCACCGTGCCGCGCTCCTCGATCACCGACGCTGTCCCCCTCGCTCCGTCGGGGCGGGAGCGCGAAACCTTGACACTACTGGGGAATCCAATCGGAATCGGCCCCGATCCGGAGCAGGGTGGCCACCAGGAGTTCCACGGCGGCCTCCACGTCCCCGAGGCTGAGCACCTCGGCCGGGGTGTGCATGTAGCGCAGGGGGATCTCCACCAGAGCGGTCGCGACGCCCGAGCGGTTGAGCTGCATGACGTTGGCGTCCGTTCCCGTGGCCCGGGGCGCCGCCTCGTACTGGAGGGGAATTCCCTTCTCCTCCGCCGTGGCCCGCAGGAGTTCGAAGAGCCGGGGGTTGATGTTCGGCCCCCGGGAAAGCACGGGACCCTTTCCTACCTGCACGTCGCCGATGGCCTTCTTGTCCACGCCCGGGTGGTCGGTGGCGAAGGTCACCTCCACGCACAGCCCGACGTCCGGATCGATGCCGAAGGCGCTCGTGCGTCCCCCGCGGAGCCCCACCTCCTCCTGGACCGTGGAGACGCCGTACACGGAGCAGCGCAGTTCGCCCTTGTGGGCGGCGAGGCGCCGCAGGGTCTCGGCGACCACGAAGGACCCCATCTTGTCGTCCAGGCCCCGCGCCGCCAC
>CAZGRT010000207.1:0-15817 GCA_964528225.1 uncultured Thermodesulfobacteriota bacterium
ACTCGCGTTGGTGGCGACCCTCGCGGTGGTCTCCGTGCTCCACCCCTGGCTCGCCCCCTACGACCCGGCGGAGGTCAACGTCGCCCGGATCCTCTCGCCGCCGGGCCCCGACCACTGGCTGGGCACCGATGAACTCGGCAGGGACGTGCTCTCCCGCCTCCTGTACGGGGCCCCGGTGAGCCTGCTGGTGGGGTTCGTGGCCGTCGGCATCTCGATCTCGGTGGGGACGGTGCTCGGCGCCCTCGCCGGGTACTACGGGGGGCTGCGGGACGCGGCGGTGATGCGCCTCGTCGACCTGTTCCAGGCCATGCCGACCTTCTTCCTGATCCTCTCGGCCATCGCGTTCCTCAAGCCGAGCATCTGGATCATCATGGTCATCATAGGGTTGACCGGGTGGATGGGGGTGTGCCGCATGGTGAGGGCCGAGATGCTCACCCTCAAGGGCCGGGACTTCGTCGTGGCCGCCCGGGTGCAGGGCGCCGGGGACGCCCGCATCCTGTTTCGCCACCTCCTGCCCAACGCCCTGGTGCCCGTGCTGGTTTCGGCCACCCTCGGGATCGCCGGGGCCATCCTGGTGGAGTCGAGCCTCTCGTTCCTGGGGCTCGGGGTCCAACCGCCGCAGGCCTCCTGGGGGAACATGCTCTCCCAGGCCCGGGACACCCTGGACGTGGGCTGGTGGGTGGCCTTGTTTCCGGGGGCGGCGATCTTCCTCGCGGTCCTCGGGTACAACCTCCTGGGCGAGGGGCTCCGGGACGCGCTCGATCCGAGGCTGGAGCCCCGATGACGCCCCCGCTCCTCCAGGTCGAGGGTCTGCGGGTGTGCTTCCCGGGTCCGCTCGGGGAAGTGGAGGCGGTCCGGGGACTCGACCTCGCCCTGGGCCGGGGCGAGACCCTGGGCGTGGTCGGAGAGTCGGGATGCGGCAAGAGCGTGACGGCCCTGTCGATCCTGGGGCTCGTGCCCGCTCCCGGACGGATCGCCGACGGCCGGATCCGTTTCGACGGTGCCGACATCACGGCGCTCTCGCCGGGAGGCCTGCGGCGGATGCGGGGACGGGACATCGGCATGGTGTTCCAGGAGCCGATGACGAGCCTCAACCCGGTCTTCACGGTGGGCTACCAGCTCGGCGAGGCCCTCACCGCCCACCAGAGGCTCCCTCGGGCGGAACTGCGCCGACGGTGCGTGGACCTGTTGAGGGAGGTCGGGATCCCCGAACCGGAGATGCGGCTCGGGGCGTATCCGGCCGAGCTCTCCGGCGGCCTCCGCCAGCGGGTCATGATCGCCATCGCGGTGGCTTGCCGGCCCCGGCTGCTCGTCGCCGACGAGCCCACGACGGCGCTCGACGTGACCATCCAGGCCCAGATCATGGCGCTGCTGTCGCGCCTGCGCCGGGAGTTGGGGATGGCGCTGCTGCTGATCACCCACGACCTCGGCCTCGTGGCCCAGAACGTGGAGCGGGTGATGGTGATGTACGCGGGCCACGCGGTGGAGGAGGCTCGCACGGGAGAGTTCTTCGCCGAGCCGCTCCACCCGTATTCCCGGGGGTTGCTCGGGTCGATGCCGGGCGCGGGGGGTGTAGGGCCCGGGGGACGGCTCGCGGCCATCCCGGGCAACGTGCCCCATCCCACCCGCGTGCCCTCGGGGTGCCCGTTTCGCGACCGGTGCGCCCTGGCCGTGGAGGGGTGCGCGGCTTCGCTGCCGAGCCTCGAGGAGAAGGCACCGGGCCGCAGGGTCCGCTGCTTCCGGGTGGAACGCCGTGTTTGAACTGAGCGCCGTCGCCCGGCACTACCCGGTCCGGGAGGGATTCCTGGGCCGGCGGCGCTGGCTGCGAGCCGTCGACGGGGTGGACCTGGAGCTTCGCCCCGGCGAGACCCTGGCGCTGGTGGGCGAATCGGGCTGCGGCAAGAGCACGCTGGCCCGTCTGCTGCTGCGGCTGGAGGAACCCACGCGGGGCGCGGTGCGCTTCGGCGGGACGGACCTGTGGCAGATGGACGCGGCCCGGGTGCGCAGCTTCCGGCGGGAGGTGCAACTGGTGTTCCAGGACCCCTACGCGTCCCTGAATCCGCGGATGCGGGTGGGTTCCATCGTGGGGGAGGGGCTGGAGATCCACCGCATCGGCACCAGGTCGGATCGCAGGCGGCGGGTGCGGGAACTCCTGGAGCAGGTGGGCCTCTCGCCCGAGGCTGCGTCGGGTTACCCCCACGAGTTCAGCGGGGGCCAGCGGCAGCGCATCGGCATCGCCCGGGCCCTGGCCGTGGGGCCGAGGGTCGTCGTGGCGGACGAGCCGGTGTCGGCGCTGGACGTCTCGGTCCAGGCCCAGATCCTCAACCTGCTGCAGGAACTCAAGGAGAGTCAGGGGCTCACGTACCTGCTCATCAGCCACGACCTTCGGGTGGTGCGCCACGTCGCGGACCGGGTGGCCGTGATGTACCTGGGGCGGATCGTCGAACTCGCGGACGCCGGGGAACTCTTCAGCCGACCCCTGCACCCCTACACCCGGTGCCTCCTCGCGTCGGTGCCGGTGCCCGACCCGGCCCGGGCCCGGGTACCGACTCCCGTGGAGGGGGACATGCCGAGCCCTGTGGACCCGCCGCCGGGATGCCCCTTCCACCCCCGATGCCCGGAGGCCTTCGCGCGGTGCGCCGCCGAGGTCCCGGTCCCCTCGATCGCCGAGAGCGCGCGTCGGGTCGCCTGCCATCTCTATCCCGGAGGGACGAGTTGAGAGCACTGATACGCCCCATGGGCGGTGCGGAGAAGAAGTTCTTCCTGGCGTGCGTGGCGGCCAGCGCCGCGGTGCACGTGCTCGTGGCCGCTCCGCTGGTCTCCTGGGGGCCGTCGGCCCGCGTGGAGAAGGCCGCCGCCCTCGGAGAGCGGTTCGCGCGGGCCGTGAACGCGGTCACGGACCTCGACTCGCGGCAGCGGGCTCGCCTCGACGGCGCCCTCGGGCGCCTCGACGCGTCGCGGTGGTCCCTGGCGGAACTGCCCGAGAGTCTCCAGTGGGCCGCCGCCCAGTTCGGGGTCGCGGTTCGCGACAGCGACGTGGTGCGGGCGCTGGACGCCGAACGGTCGCGGGAGGGGCGCTGGGACGTGAGGGTCTGGCTGGACTGGGGTGAGGACCGCGACGCCGTCGACCTCCTCGCCGTGGCGTACCTGGCGGGGGAGGCGACCCTGAAGAGCGACTTCGGTTCCCACCGGCTCTGGATCCACCTGGAGGGGCCGGACGGCTCGGGGCGGGTGGCCTTCGAGACGATGGACTGCAGGCTCTACCGCGCCGGGAAGCTCAGCGCCGCCGACCTCCTTCACCGCTCCTCCTGGGCCGAGCCCTGACCCCGCGAGCCGCCACCGGCTTGCCCCGGAGACGGACCGGCCTTACCGTACAGCGCGAAACCTGCCGCCCGGCGGGTGCATCCCACTGCATGGAAGACGCGGAAATCCCCTCCCGGAGGTGAGCGAGAGTGTTCTACTTCGATCCCCTGTACATGGCGTTCCTGATCCCGGCCCTGCTCCTCTCCGTGGGAGCCCAGATGTGGGTCAAGTCCTCCTTCGCCCGCTACGGGAAGGTCGCCAATCGCCGCGGCCTGTCGGGGGCGGAAGCGGCCCGGCGCATCCTCTCGGCCGCGGGGCTGGGCGACGTGCGCGTGGAGACCTCGCAGGGTTTCCTCTCCGACCACTACGACCCGCGCACCAAGGTGCTGCGCCTCTCCCCCGACGTGTACTCCAAGGCCAGCATCGCCGCGGTCGGAGTGGCGGCCCACGAGGCGGGGCACGCCCTGCAGGACGCCCGCGGGTACGCTCCCCTCAAGCTGCGGTCGGGCCTCGTCCCCGTGGCCCAGATCGGCTCCCAGCTGGCGTTTCCCCTCCTGATCCTGGGCTTCTTCATCGGCGCCATGGGCCTGGTGAAGCTCGGGGTGATCCTCTTCGCCGGGGCCGTCCTGTTCCAGCTCGTGACCCTGCCGGTGGAGTTCAACGCCAGCCGGCGGGCCCTGGCGGCGTTGGAAGGCGTGGGCGTGCTCTCCGGCGACGAGATCCCGGCTGCCCGCACGGTGCTCTCCGCGGCGGCGCTCACCTACGTGGCCGCGGCCGTGGCCGCCGTGGCGCAGCTCCTGTACTTCCTGCTACGGTCCGGGATGCTGGACGGAGGACGGGACGAGTAGCCGTGGTCGCCACGGCGTGGAAGCGGCTGGTCCTGGACCTGACGGACGAGGGCTTCGAGAGCCCCTACCTGGACAGGCTCCGCGCGCGGTTGAACGTGGAGCAGTCCCACCGGGAGTTGGAGAAGGAGATCCTGCAGGAGATGGCGGCCGCGCTGGGGCGCGCGGAGGACAAGCTGAATCTCGCCCTGCTCCGCCTCCAGCTGATCGAGCGGGAGTTGGAATCTCTTCCCCCCCGGGGGGCGGGGGGCGATCTCCGGGAGAGGGTCGAGGGGTACAACGCCCAGCGTGAGGTGGCCTCCCGGTGCCTGTGGGAGCTGACCATCCACCGGGAGGCCCTGGGGTTCCGGCGCAACGAGATCCTCGAGCGACTCTACCCCATTCCCCCCCGACGGCGCCTCCCGGTGCGGTAGGGGGCGAGGAGGCCGCCCATGCGTCCGGTCGAGCGACTCCGCGAGCTCCTGAAGCAGCCGGGGCTCACCGCAGTGCCCGGGTGCTACGACGCCTTCTCGGCCCGGCTGGTGGAGCGGGCCGGGTACCCCTCGGCCTACCTCACCGGCTTCGGCGTCGCCGCGAGCCACGTCGGGCTCCCGGACCTGGGGCTGCTCTCCTTCGGCGAGATGGCGGAAAGGGCCGCCGCCGTGGCGTCCGCGATCCGGATTCCCCTCCTCGCCGACGCCGACACGGGGTTCGGCGGAGAGCTTTCCGCATACCGGACGGTGCGGGCCTACGCCCGGGCCGGCGTCGCCGCGGTGCAGCTCGAGGATCAGCTGGCGCCCAAGCGCTGCGGCCACACCCGGGGCAAGGAGGTCGTCCCGCTGAAGGAGATGCGGGCCAAGCTCCGGGCCGCGGCCGAGGCCCGGGTCGAGGAGGACATCGTCCTGGTGGCCCGCACCGACGCCCGGGCCGTCCTCGGGTTCGAGGCGGCCCTGGAACGCTGCCGGGCCTTCGCAGAGGAGGGCGCCGACGTCGTCTTCCTGGAAGCCCCGGAGTCCGAGGAGGAACTCGCCGCCGTCCCCGGCGCCGTATCGGTTCCCTGCCTCGCGAACGTGGTGGAGGGGGGAATGACGCCCGTCGTCCCGCGGAAGCGCCTGGAGGCTCTGGGTTACCGATTGGCCATCTACCCGGTCACCCTCCTCTTCGCAGCCGCCCGCGCCATGGCCGACCGCCTGGGCGACCCGTCCACGGGTCCCCGCCCGTGGGATGGCCCCCTCTCCTTCGAAGAGCTCAAGGACCTCGTGGGGTTTCCCGAATGGGAGGCCCGAGCGAAGCAGTACCGGGAGTAGGGGCCGAAGGAGGGGCGCGGTCTCGTGGCCCGGCGAGGTGCCTTCCGGAAGGGATGCCTGCAGTCTCTCGGGGGTCTTGCAGGGATTCCTGCAGGGGGAGTATCCTCCCGTCGCTCGACCGGGGGGAGCCACAGGGAGAAGGGATCATGGCTCAACCCGAGACCGCGTTCCTCGTCAGCCTCGCCTTCGAGAAGGCCCAGCTGCCGCCGTTCAGCGACATTCTCCTCCTCGGCAGGAAGTGTCCCATCGGGATGGAGGGGATGCGGAAGTCGATGGAGTTCCTCGTCCCGAACAACTACGAGGTCTTCCCCATCGACGCCGATCCGGTGGAGGCCATGGTCATCAACCGGAACATCCTCAAGCGCATGCCGGTCGAGAAGATCGTGGGCATCCTGAAGGAGCGGGTGCTCCCCTTCGTGTCCGAGACCGAGATCGTCCGCGTCGACTTCACCGTCCGGGTGTCGTACCAGGGCATCGTGGTCGGGGAGTAGCCGCGGCCGTGCAAGTCAAGTCCCTGATCCGGCGCGAGTACCCCGTCGTGACTCCCCACGAAGCCACGGCCTCGGTGGAGTCGACCCTTCTCGACCGCGGCTTCGCGGTGGTGAAGGACGAAGACGGCTACCGCGGCATCCTGTCGTCCGACGACGTCCTCAACGCCCCTCGGTTCCTGGTGATCGACTGCCTTCGAGAGCGACCGCGCGTGGACGAGGACGCCGACGCCGAGGAAGTCCTCCGCGTCATGCGGGAAGCGCGGGTCACGGTGGTCCCGGTGTTTCGGGGTTCCCGGTTCCTAGGAGTGTGTGCCCGGGCGGACATCGCGGCCGGCCTCGCCGAACACGCGAAGGGGCTGCAGAGGGAGGTCGTCCGGTTCGTCTCGGAACTGGTGCTTACCAGCCGCAGCCTCGCGCAGGAATCCGAGTGGCGCGGCAAGCTGCAGAGGGAGCGGGTCCATCTCCTGACGGCGATCCAGCAGTTGGACGAGGCGATCGTCGTCGCCGACGCGCAGGGCGCGGTGGAGTACGTGAACGCGGCGTTCGAGCGCATCACGGGGTACCCGCCGCCGAACGCGTCCGACCGGACCTTGCGGCTTTGGGAACTGTATGATCGGGACAGCGAGGCGTTCCGGGCGCTGTTCGGCGCGGTCTCCCGGGGAGAGAGCTGGCACGGGCGCATCCGGGGCGTCGGCAAGGGCAACCGGCACTACGAGGAAGAGACGGTCGTTTCTCCGGTGCTGGGGTTCGACGGGAAGCCGTCCCGCTTCGTCGCCATCAAGAGAGACGTCACCGAGCGCGTGGAATTCGAGCGCCTCGCGAGGCAGAGCGAGAAATTCCAGGCCATCGGCACGCTGGCGGGGGGAGTGGCGCACGACTTCAACAACGTGCTGTCCGCCATCCTCGGCCACGCGGAGCTGATCCTCCACGCGCCGGGGGATGCGGAGAGAGTCGCGCACCACGGGAGGGAGATCCTCCGGGCAGGGGAAAGCGCGCGGGAGCTCATCGGCCAGATCCTGACGTACAGCCGTCCCGCGAAGCCCGCTCCCCAGCCGGTGGAGGTCAACCGCGTCGTGGCCGACGCGGCCAAGCTGCTCCAGGCATCCCTGCCGTCCCGCATCCACCTTCGCCTGGAGCTGGACAGCCGCGCCCGGGTCATGGGGGATCCCGTGCAACTCGGGCGGGTCGTCCTGAATCTCGCGACCAACGCGCTCCACGCCATCGGGCCGGGTCCGGGAGTCATCCGGATCGGCGTGCGCGACGCCGACCCGGACCGGGATCCCTCCCTGGCGCGACGGGGCCGGGAAGGCGTCCGGTACGTCGTCCTGTCCGTCGAGGACACGGGAGTCGGTATTTCCCCGGACGTGCTGGAGCGGATCTTCGACCCCTTCTTCACCACCAAGGGGCCCGAGGAGGGCACCGGGATGGGGCTCGCCGTGGTCCAGGGGATCGCCCAGGGGCACGGCGGCTTCGCCGAGGTTCGCTCCGAGATGGGGCAGGGCGCCCAGTTCTCGGTGTATCTTCCGCTGTTGCTCGGGGTTCCGGAGGCGGCGTGCCCGCCGGAGGTCCCTGCCGAAGACTCCGGAACTTCTGCCCTGGGCACCGGCTGACCCCTCCCGCTCCCCCACGCACGTCCCATCCCAAGGGTGCACGGCCGACCTCTTCGCACGGTCACGCTGGAGGAGCCCGGCGGACGAGGCGACTTCCTCGGGTTTCGGAGGACCGTAATCCGGGTCAGATGTCCTCGGCGTCTTCGTCCGGCCCCGTTCGGATCTCCAGTTCGTACTCCAGCGTGGCCGCCGCGCCGATTCCACGAAAGGTGCCGGTCACGGGTGCCGCGCCGGAGGGTTCGCGGCCGGCGGCCACCGCCAGGTGGCGATCGGCGACGGCCAGCCCGTGGGTGGGGTCGTACCCCCGCCAGCCGGCCCCCGGCAGGTACACCTCGCTCCAGGCGTGCAGGTAGCGCCTCTCCTGGACCCGGTCACCCTCCTGGTAGCCGCTCACGAACCGGGCGGCGAGCCCGACGGCCCGGCAGGCGTCCGTGAAGAGGACCGCTAGATCGCGGCAAGAACCCCGCTTCTCGGCCCAGGTGCGCTCCGCCGGCCATGGGTCGCCGGTCTCGCGCACGACCACTTCGCACTCCCGGTACAAGCGTTCGTTGAGGGTGGCCAGGAATCCCAGGGTCTCCCCTCCGCTCTCTCCCCGGAGATCCTCCGCCAACGCAAGGACTGCGACCCCGCCCTGCGTGGCCCGATAGGCGGCCAGGACCGGCTCGACGCCGCCGGGGTAGGTCGCCGGGAGCCGCGCAGCGCCCGGATCGGTCACCAAGTAGGCGAAGGGGTTGGTCCGCGTGGCTCGGGCGGTGAACGCGACGGCGATGTCGAGCGACCGGGTCCTGCCGTCGAACCACGCGCAGACGATGGAGTTCCCCTCGGCGTCCAGCCCCTCCGACAGGCCGGCCGGCTCGGGCGTGACCGCCAGTCGGTAGGACAGGAGTTGCTGCGAGGCGTCGCAGCGGGGGCGCAGTCGAAGCACGTGCGGTTCCAGGAAGACCTCCCGGTCGAACCGGTACCGCGTGCGGTGCGTGACCTCGAAGAGCACGGGCGGGGCCGGGTGGCGCGGTCTCAGGAGCGCTTCGGCTGGAGCTTCGCCCAGGCCCGCTCCATCCACTCCGTGGGCAGTTCCTGGATCGCTTGGCGCAGCCGGCTGTCCCACCAGTCGGAGATGTCGCCCAGTTCGTTCCGGTCGAAGCGGTGCTCCACCATCTCGAAGGTGTCCTGCCGGTAGAGGACGATGTCCACGGGGAAGTTTACGTCGGCGGCGCTGATGCGGGTCGAGTCGAAGGCGAGCACGCCGACCCTGAGGGCGAACTGGAGGGAGTCCTCGAAGTGGAAGGTGCGGTCCAGGATCGGCTTCCCGTAGCCCGGCGCGCCGATGATCTGGTAGGGCGTTCCCTTGCCCACCTCGACCCAGTTGCCCTGCGGGTAGACGAGGTAGAGCTTGTGTTCCCGGTCGCCCCGCATCTGGCCGCCCACGAGGCAGTGGATGTCGAAGTGGAAGCCGCTCTTCTCCAGGGAGGGCCTGTCCTCCTCCGCCACCAGGCGGATCTGCTGGGCAAAGCCGTTGACCGCCTTGAACAGGCGGTCGAGCGGCTCGTCGCCGGCGGCCAGGTGGTCCTCGAAGTAGGTGACCGCCTTGTCGCGCACGGAGCGCAGCCCCGAGGTCATGAGGAAGAAGCAGCCGCCCTCCTCGTGGTAGGTGGTGAGCTTGCGGGCCTGGATGACCTCGTTCCCCGAGGTCACGCGGGTGTCCGCGATCCCCACGAGCCCCTCGTGGGTCCGCATCCCCAGACAGAAGGTCATTGTACCCCTCGTCGCGATTCGTGGCGCACTTCCCCGGCGGTGGGGCGGAGCGCGAAGAAGGTCTCGAACACGGCGTCGCCCACGGCGTTGAGTTTGCCCTGCAGGGCGTCGAGGAACTCGTGGACGCCGGTCTCCACGACCTCGGGTACCGAGGCGTAGTCGAGTTCGGCCCGGAGCCTCCCGAGGCGCTGCTCGGCCGCGTTGGAGAACGTGCCCAGGGGCGTGCCGCTGATGGCACGGAGCGATTCCTCCGCCGAGATCACGCAGTGGTGGATCGCGCGTGGGAAATCGCGGTCCAGCAAGAGGAAGTCCAGCACCTGCTCCGGGATGATCTGGTGGTGGCGTTTCCGGTACATCTCCAGGGCGCTGATCGAGCGGAGCACCGCGGCCCACAGGATGTCGTCGTAGGGAGTGCCTACGTACTGCGCCGAGGGAAGCAGGTGGAAGTACTTCACGTCGAGGATGCGCGAGGTCTTGTCCGCCCGCTCCAACACGCGCCCCAAGCGGCTGAAGTGCCAGCCCTCGCCGTGGGACAGGGTGCCGTCGGTGATCCCCATGAAGAGTTGGGACGCCTGCATGACCCGGCTGTAGAACTCGTGGGGCGCCTCGCGGGCCTGGCCCGGTGCCGCCGGATCCCGCAGCAGCATGTAGAACTGGTTGATCTGCTCCCACATCTCCAAGGTGATGTACTGGCGGATCCAGCGCGCGTTCTCCCTCGCCGAGTTGACGCACGAGCGGATCGAGTTCGGGTTCTCCCGGTCGAAGGTCAGGAACTGGATCACGCCGGCCTCGTCGGCTTCGCCGTAGCGGGCGGCGAAATCGGCTGCGTCCCCGCTGCTGTCGATGAGGGGCTGCCACTGCTCCGAAGATTCCCCGGGGATGTCCAGGCACAGGTGCAGGTTGACGTCCACGAAGCGCGCCATGTTCTCGGCGCGCTCCACGTACCGCCCGATCCAGTAGAGAGAGTCGGCCACGCGGCTCAGCATTGCGGGTCTCCCGTCTGCGCTCCCCGGGGGAGCGTCTCGTCCAGTCGGCGTCTCACGCGGAGAGGACCCAGGTGTCCTTGCTCCCGCCCCCCTGCGACGAATTGACGACCAGGGAGCCTTTCCGCAGCGCCACGCGGGTCAGTCCGCCGGGCAGCACCCAGATGTCCTTGCCGTAGAGGATGTAGGGGCGCAGGTCCACGTGGCGCCCCTCGAAGTGGTCGCCGGCGATGACCGGCACCCGGGAGAGGGCCAGCGTCGGCTGGGCGATGTACTTGCGGGGGTTGGCGCGGATGCGCCCCGCGAACTCCTCGCGTTCCGCCGCGGTGGCGTGGGGGCCGACCAGCATGCCGTAGCCTCCCGACTCGTCGGCGGCCTTCACCACGAGTTCGTCCAGGTGTTCCAGGACGTAGCCGAGGTCCTTGGGGTCCCAGCACACGTAGGTGGGCACGTTGGGGATGATCGGATCCTCGTCCAGGTAGTAGCGGATGATCTTCGGCACGTAGGCGTACACCGCCTTGTCGTCGGCCACTCCGGTTCCGGGGGCGTTGGCCAGGGCCACGTTCCCCTTTCGGTAGGCGTCCATCAACCCGGGCACCCCCAGCGCGGAGTCCGGCCGGAAGACCTGGGGGTCGAGGAAGTCGTCGTCGATGCGGCGGTAGAGGACGTCGACGGGTTCGAAGCCCTTCGTGGTCCGCATCAGGACCCTGCCGTCCGAAACGACCAGGTCGCGCCCCTCCACCAGTTCCGCCCCCATCTGCTTGGCCAGGAAGGAGTGCTCGAAGTAGGCGCTGTTGTAGATGCCGGGGGTCAGCACCCCGACGACGCCGGCGCCGCGGGAGTCGGGAGAGAGGTGTTCCAGGGTCTCCAGCAGGTGGCTCGGGTAGTCTGCGATGGGGCGGACCCTCGCGGTCTCGAACACCCGCGGGAAGGTCCGCTTCATCACCGAGCGGTTCTCCATGACGTAGGAAACGCCGGAGGGGCACCGCAGGTTGTCCTCGAGAACGTAGAACTGGCCGTCCCCGTCGCGCACCAGGTCGGTGCCGGTCACGTGGCACCAGATGCCTCGGGGCGGGTCCAGGTCGCGGCAGGCGGGGCGGTAGCAGGCGGCGGAGTGCACGATGTCCTTGGGCACCACGCCGTCGGCGAGGATCCTGGCGTCGTGGTAGACATCGTCGATGAAGAGGTTGAGGGCGCGGATGCGTTGCTTCAAGCCGCGCTCCAGCAGGCTCCAGTCCTCCGCGGCGACGATTCTCGGCACCAGGTCGAAGGGGAAGATCTTCTCGGTCCCGTCCTCGGCCCCGTAGACGTTGAAGGTGACCCCGGCCCTCAGGAGGGCTGCCTCCGCAGCGGACTGACGGCGGCGGATCTCCTCCCACGGCAGGGACTCGATCTTCTCAACCAGCGGCAGGGCGCCTGCGCGGGGCGCCCCCTCCGGGGTGAACAGTTCGTCGTAGAACCCCCCGGTGTCGTAGCGCCCGAAGTGCGTCCCGCTCATGGGAAGTTCCTCTTCGATGTCCACAGGGTAACGTCGTCGGAAGAGACCACCGTGCGGTCCGGGCGCGTGGTGGTCACCCCGGGCTTGTATCAGGCGGTCTGCCGGGTTGTCAAAGCACGGGCCGCGGCCGCCGCGCGCCAGGGACGGGAACCCGGCCGTTGCCCTCGGCGGGGTTCCAGCGTAGAAAGGACACGGCGGCCGGGATTGCCGGCGTGCCCGGCGACGGCATGGGGGATCGGCGAGGGATGGGTCGGAGCGGGCGCGTCGAGAACCGGGTGCTGCTGGTGCTGGTTGCAGCGGCGCTCGTGGTGTCGGGCATCGAGCCCCACGACCGGGCGACGTGGGTGCTCGAGGTGCTGCCCGTGGCGATCGGGGTGCCGCTGCTCGTGGCGCTCCATCCCCGGTTCCCCTTCACGCCCCTGGCGTATCGCCTCGTCTTCCTCCACGCGCTCATCCTGATGCTCGGCGGTCACTACACGTATGCGCGGGTGCCGCTCGGCTTCTGGGTGCAGGACCTGCTCGACCTCTCCCGCAACCACTACGACCGCCTCGGCCACCTGGCCCAGGGCTTCGTGCCGGCCGTCCTGGCGCGGGAGGTGCTCCTCCGGCGGTTGCCCCTGCGGCCGGGGAAGTGGCTCTTCTTCCTCGTGTCCTCGGTGTGCCTGGCCCTGAGTGCCTGCTACGAGTTCCTGGAGTGGTGGGCGGCGTTGATCGGGGGTGAGGGTGCCGAGGCCTTCCTCGGTACCCAGGGGGACGTGTGGGACACCCAGTGGGACATGTTCCTGGCCCTGGTCGGCGCGGTGAGCGCCCAGATCCTCCTCTCCCGCGCCCACGATCGGCAGTTGCGGGAACTCGACGGGCGCTGAGGGCCCTCGCGCGAACCGAGGGGCATCTCCCGCAGGCCCCTTTGCAGGCCGGGGCCTCCGTGCCAACATGGGAAGCGCACGGGCCGAGACCGCACCAGCGGAGAAAGGGAGGCACGCCATGGCCAGCGTCGTCCACACATCGCGCATCGCGATCACCCGGGAGAAGGGGCCGGTACGCAAGGCCTACATCGAGGGATTCGCCGAGCCGGTGTACTACGGCATCCACGGCGGCATCCAGAGGTTCTACGGGGTCGATCCCGTGGAGGAGCACGCCGCCACCCTGGACCACATCGTGGGGGCCGTGTCGGCCTGAATGATGGGAACCCTGGCCAGCGTGCTGGCCACGAAGAAGATCCGCACCCAGACCGACCGCTTCCGGACCCTCGTGGAGGGAGACATCGAGGACGTGGGCGGGGTGCTGAAGATCACCGAGATCCGGGTCCACCATTTCCTCAAGGCGTCCGCGGAGGAGGAGGGCGACGCCCGATGGGCTTTCGAGAGCTACCTCACCAAGTGCCCGGCCGCCCAGAGCGTGATCGGGTGCATCCGCATCGTGCACGACCTGACACTGGAGGCCGGATGAGAAGGGCTGTTTCCCGGCTCTTGACGGGGGCGGCCGCGGGGCTGGGTGTCGTCCTGCTCGCCGTGCCAGCCCGGGCGGAGCCGGCCGCCGTGCACGAGGTGGAGATCGTCGCGGCCCCGACGACCCTGCGGTTGCTGGACGGCACGGATCTCGACGTGTGGGCCTACAACGGTCGGGTGCCGGGGCCGACCCTCCGGGTCCGGGTCGGGGAGACGCTGCGCGTTCGGTTCACGAACCGCCTGCCGCAGTCCACCACGATCCACTGGCACGGGGTGCGGGTTCCCAACGCGATGGACGGGGTTCCCCACGTGACCCAGCCGCCCGTCCGGCCCGGGGAGAGCTTCGTCTACGAGTTCGCGCCCCCGGACCCGGGCACCTATTGGTTCCACCCCCACCTGAGGGGGAGCGAGCAGCTGGAGCGGGGGCTCTTCGGGGTGCTCATCGTCGAGGAGGCCGAGCCGGTTCCCTTCTCCCGCGAACTGCTCTGGGTGATCGACGACTGGCTGCTCGACGAGACCGGACAGATCTCGCCCGAGTTCAACACCCCGAGAGACCTGCGCCACGACGGGAGATGGGGCAACGTGGTGACCGTGAACGGGAAGGTGGCGCCCCGGGAGGAACTGGTGCCGGGGGAACGGGTTCGCCTGCGATTGGTCAACGTGGCGAACGGCCGCGTGTTCTCGCCGGACTTCGGGCCGCTTTCCCCCAGGGTCGTGGCGTTCGACGGACTCCCCACCGACCGTCCCCTGTCGGCGGAGGGCCTCGAGATCACCCCGGGCAACCGCGTGGACTTCGACCTGATCGTCCCCGAGGGCCTGCGGGGCCAGACCATTCGGGTCGTCGACCGGTTCACCCGGTCGGCCCACCGGATCGCAGAGCTGGTCGTTGCCGGAGAAGCCGTGCCCACGCCGGAGGCAGCCCTCGCGCCCCAACCGGCCGCGGTGCCGGCGGACCTCCGAGAGCCCCTGCAGGTGTTCCGCCTCGCCGCCCGCCCCGGCGGGCCGTTCGGCATCGAGTGGACCATCAACGACCGGGCGTACCGCCACGAGGAGGAGCACCACGCGGCCCACGAGGTTGCGGCGCGGCTCCCGCTGGGTCGCTGGGCGCGCCTGCGCTTCTGGAACGACTCCTACCGGCTCCACCCCATGCACATCCACGGTCTCTTCTTCCGGGTGCTCGCCCGCGACGGGCGGCCCGTGGAGGAGGGGCACTGGCGCGACACGGTGCTCCTGCACCCCAAGCAGACCATCGACGTGGCGGCCCTGCCCAGGGACCCGGGGCTGTGGATGATGCACTGCCACATCCTGGAACACGCCGAGTCCGGCATGATGACGCTGCTGGAGGTCCCCGAGGAGTAGCGCGGCGGGAGGGCGCTCGGCTCCCGCGGGTGCCGGGAGAGGAGGCGTCCCGTCGGGGCCCTGGACCGAGATGCGCGGATGACGTCGATCGAGAAGCTCTTCGAGAACAACCGTCGCTGGGCGGAGCGCATGACGGAGGCGAACCCTCGTTTCTTCCGGGATCTCGCCCACCAGCAGAGCCCCAAGTACCTCTGGATCGGCTGTGCGGACAGCCGGGTCCCCGCCAACGAGATCGTCGGGCTGCTGCCCGGCGAGATCTTCGTCCACCGCAACGTGGCCAACCTGGTGATCCACACGGATATCAACTGCCTCTCGGTCCTGCAGTACGCGGTGGACGTGCTTCGCGTCGAGCACGTGATCGTCTGCGGGCACTACGGGTGCGGCGGGATCGAGGCGGCGGTGGAGGACCGGCGCCACGGGCTGATCGACAACTGGCTCCGCCACGTTCGGGACGTCTACCAACGCCATGGGGAAGAACTGCGCCGAGCGGGGAGCGGCCACGCGCTGCTGCGCCGCCTGTGCGAGCTGAACGTGCGGGAGCAGGTGGTGAACGTAGCGAACACGACGACGGTGCAGGACGCCTGGGCCCGGGGGCAGCGCCTGAGCCTCCACGGGTGGGTCTACGACATCCGCGACGGAATCCTGCGCGACCTCGGGGTCGCCGTGGAGAGCGACCGGGGGAACCTGCCGAAGGGGTAGACGGACCCCGGCCCCACCCGTGGGTCGTCGGGCCTGCCGCCTCCCGCGCGAATCCTTCCCGGACCTCCCGTCATCCAACGGGTCGACGTCACGGCGCGGGGCACGGACCGGGTCCCGCGCACCCCGTGGCGGCGGAGGAGGTGCGGGATGGCTGGGAGGATTCCGGTGAGGGTGTACCGCTACGGGCTCGGGGCACTGGTCCCCGCGGTGCTCGTGGGCGGGTACTTCGACCCGTACATCGCGCTGGTGGTGCCGCTCGTGATGGCCGCGTCCCTGGGCTCGGCCGCGCTCGGACGGGGCCGGCGCTTCTGCGGCCACGCAGGCCCCCGGGGGTCGTTTCTCGACGGGTGGCTGGGTTGGTTGCCCGAGCGGCCGATGCCCGCTCTGTTCCGAGGCCGGTTCCGCTGGGTCGTGCTCGTGGCCCTCATGGGGTTCCTGGTCTGGCGACTGGGCCAGGACCCCGGGAGCCTGACCCACTGGGGCCGGGTGTTCTGGGTCATGTGCGCCGCGACCACCGCGGCGGCCCTGGTGCTGGCCGCCCTC
>CAZGRT010000208.1:0-4967 GCA_964528225.1 uncultured Thermodesulfobacteriota bacterium
ATGAAACCTCACCTGCCGCCGTGGCCTCCCTTGCCTTCAGCCCGGATGGGCGCTACCTGGTTGCTTCCGGTGGCGGGGACAAGGTACCAGTTTTTGACATCCGAACCGGCAAGATGATCCTTGTTGCGGATACCGATTCCCCAACGATAGGTGGTTTGTCCTTCAGTCCGGATGGCACAAAACTGGCGGTTGGGCATTGGGGATTCTTGCGGTTGATCGATTTTCCGGCTTCGCTGGCCAACGGCACCTCGGTTGAGCTGCCGAGATGCGGCACAACGTCGAGGAACTCCCGGAACTTCTGGAGTGGCTCGAGGGCATGGGGGTCCGCCGACTGACGAGCGCCTCCGTCATGCCCCACGGGCGGGCCGAAACGGCCCCGGGGGTGAGTCCCCCGGGGCCGTCCCAATACCGGCGGTTGGTCGAGCGCTACCGGGCGGACGAGCCGTTCCGTCGCCGCTGCCGCGACTGGGCCGAGGTAGCCGCCCTGCGCTGGCTCGAAGGCCGCAACCACCCGGCCGGCTCGGTGTGCACGCTCCTACGCAACCCGTACCTGAGCACCGACGGCCGTCTCTACCCGTGCCCGCTCCTCCACGAGCGCGACTTCGCCGTGGATGGAGCCTTTGCCCGCCCTCTCGCCGACATCCTCGCGGAGGGCGTCGGCCCCTGGGCCGGGCTCCAACGGATCAGCCGGGAACGCGCCGAGGCCATCCCCGCCTGCACCGGTTGCCCGGGAAGGGTTCACTGCGGCGGCGGCTGCATTGGCCGGGCCTGGGCGGCGCACCGCAGCTTCCTCGCGCCCGAGGACCGCTGCGCCCTGCGCCAGGAGGTCTACCGCTCGGCCGCCGTGCCCTGAGGCAGGGTTCAGCCTTCGGCCGTGGTCGGGTCGATCATCCCGCGGATCTCGGAGATACGGTTCGCGGGGAACCCCCCCTGCTTCGCGTGCTCGCGCACCATGGCCTCGTTCGGGGCGATGTAGACGCAGTACACCTTGTCGTCGGTGACGTAGCTCTGCACCCACTGGATCCGGGGCCCCAGGCCCTGGAGCACGCCGCAGGACTTCTGGGAGATGCCCTGCAGGTCCGCTGCGGACAGCTTGCCGGCTCCGGGGATGTCTCGCTCGATCAGGTACTTGGGCATGTTGGTCTCCTCGTGTGGGGCTGTGGTGGCGGCCGTCGGGCCGCCGCCGTGGGTTGGCTTGGGGCGGTTCTGGTGCGGTCGGTTCACCCCGAGGCGGCCCCCTTGGGCTCGGCCGCCTCGAACAGGTCGTAGCGCTCGATCTTTGCGTAGAGGGTCTTCCGGTCGATGTCGAGGATCTTCGCCGCCACGCTCTTGTTGCCGCCGGTGAACTCCAGGACGCGGCGGATGTGCTCGCGCTCCACCGCCCAGAGGGGGCCGGGCTCCCCCCGGTCGCGGGGAGGGGCCGAACGTCGCTCCACCTGGAAGGGCAGCAGGTCCGGTGTGAGCCGGGCGTCCGTGGCCAGGATGCAGGCGCGCCGGATGGCGTTCTTGAGCTCCCGGACGTTGCCCGGCCACGCGTGGTGGAGCAGGGCGCCCATCGTCTCCGGCGTCACCTCCCATTCGGCCCGCGGGCCGACGGGTGCGGTCTGGAGGAAGTAGTTCACCAGGAGAGGGATGTCCTCGGAGCGCTCCCGCAGCGGTGCCAGATGGATCGAGAGCAGGTTGATCCGGTGGAACAGGTCCTCCCGGAAGGTCCCGTCCTGCACGCACAGGGGGAGGTCGCGGTTGGAGGCGAAGACGAACCGGACGTCGACCTGGATGTCCCGGTTGCCCCCCAGCCGCCGGAACGTGCGGGTCTCCAGGGCGCGGAGCAGCTTGACCTGGACGTCCAGGGGCATCTCGGAGATCTCGTCGAGGAACAAGGTGCCGGTGTGCGACAGCTCGAACAGGCCCGCCCGGCTCTTGGTCGCACCGGTGAAGGCCCCCTGGGCGTGGCCGAACAGCTCGCTCTCCGCCGTGTGGGCGTCGAGTCGGCCGCAGTTCACGGCCACGAAGGGCCTCTCGACCCGCCGGCTCGCGTCGTGCACCGCCCGGGCCACCAGTTCCTTGCCGGTGCCGCTCTCCCCGGTGACGAGCACGTGCTCGTCCGCCGGGCCGAGACGCCGCACCAGGTCCAGGACGTTCTGGATCGCCAGGCTGCGCCCGACGATGCGGTGGGGCTCGTGCTTGCCCACCTCGAGCTTGAGGCTGATGTTCTGCAGCCGGAGCCGGTTCTTCTCGTGGGCCTTGCGGATCACGAGCTCGAGCTCGTCGAGCTTCACGGGCTTCGTGAGGTAGTCGTAGGCGCCTTCCTTGATGCAGGCCACGGCCGACTCGATGGTGCCGTGCCCGGTGAGGATCACCACCTCGGGGATCGTCGACTCGGCGCGCATCTGCTGCAGCGTCTCGAAGCCGCTGATCCCGGGCATGCGCATGTCGAGGAGCACGACGTTGTATATCTCCTCCCGATACATGGCGAGGCCCTCCTCCCCGCGGGCCGCAGCGGCCACTTTGTGGCCGCTGCGGGTCAACTCCGCCCGCAGGAGTTCCCGGAGGGGTTCCTCGTCGTCCACGACCAGGATCTTGGCCGGCTCGTCCATGTCGTCCCGCTCAGAGGGTTTCCGGCTGCAAAGGGAGAGACACCGTGAACTTCGATCCCTGCCCCGGGCGGCTCTCCACCTGGATGCGCCCGCCGTGCCGGCGGACGATGTTGTAGGTGACCGAGAGTCCCAGGCCCAGGCCGTGGCCGACCTTCTTCGTCGTGAAGAACGGGTCCCAGATCTGCTCCAGAACGTCCTGGGGGATGCCGCAGCCCGTGTCGCGCACCTCGAGCAGCACGATATCCCCTTCCTGCCGCGCCTGGATCTCCACCGCCCCGCTCCCCTCGATGGCCTGGAGGGCGTTGAGCACGAGGTTCAGCACCACCTGGCGCAGTCCCGCGGCGTCGCCGCGGAGCGGCGGAAGGTCGGGGCGGATGCGCTCGGAGATCTCCACCTCCTCGTAGCGCGCCCGGTGGTGGAGCAGTTGGAGCACCTCGTGAACCAGCGCCTTCAGGTTCACGGTGCCCATGGCCCCGTCGGACTTCCGGCTGAAGCTGAGGAGGCTCTCGATGATCGCCTTGCACCGGTGCGCCTCCCGCACGATGACCTCGAGGTAGCGCGGGAAGACATCCCATTCGGGGTCGTCGCTGGGCACGGGGCGCTCCCGGAGGCGCCGGAGGAGTGCCTCGGCGTACCCGCCCACCGACGTGAGGGGATTGTTGATCTCGTGGGCCACACCCGCGGCCAGCACGCCCACGCTGGACATCTTCTCCGCCTGGAGGAGGAGAAGTTCCTGCAAGCGGCGCTCGGTGACGTCGCGCAGGAAGATGAGGGCCCGGGTCGGCTGGCCCATGGGGTCCTCGATCGGGGTTGCGGTCGCCTCGAAGTAATGGGTCTGCCGTCCGCCGCGATCGACCGAGAACGCCGTCTGGCAGCTCTCGCCGGCCAGCGCCCGTTCCACCGGGCAGTGCTCCGGATCCTCGGGAGACTCGGGATGGAAGATCTCGCCGCAGGGCTTGCCCACCAGCGTCTCCGTGGGGAAGAGCCTGGGGCAGACGTGGTTTCGCACCTGTACGCGGGCCCTGGCGTCGAAGATCGCTACCCCGTCGCCGATGGCGTCGAACACGGCCTGGAGCTCGTTCTTCTTGGTCCGCAGGTCGAGGTTGGTGGACTCCAGCTCCCGGATCTTCTGCTTGACCTCCGAGTAGAAGCCGATCTTCGAGCTCTCGAGGCCGAGGAGCCGCTCGAGGGTCGCCTCGCTGATCGCTTGCTGGACCGGCAGCCCCATCAGTAGGCCTTCTCCAGGATGGAGACGAGCTCGTCCTCGTCCGCCGGGCGGGGCGACGTCAGGATGCAGGCGTCGTTGAGCGCGTGCCGGGCGAGGAGATGAAGATCCTCCCGGGCGATCCCGAGCCCGCGCAGGCTCCGGGGCGCCCCCGTCCGCGTGAGCATCTCCTCGATCGCCTCCTGGACCGTTTCGCCGGCGGCCTTCGTGTCGCCGCCGGTACGGTAGCCGAGACCCCACGCGAGCTCCGGCAGCTTCTCCTCCACGGCGGGCAGGTCGTAGCGGATCACTTCGGGCAGGAGCACGGCGTTCACGCTGCCGTGGCTGGTGTCGTAGAGCCCCCCGATGGGGTGGGCCAGGGCGTGGACGATTCCGAGCAGCGAGTTGGAGAACGCCATGCCCGCATGCAGGCTCGCCCGGGCCAGGTTCTCCAGGTCCCCCGGGCTGCGTTCCCGGACGGCGTTGACCAGGCTCGAGGAGAGGAGCCGCAGCGCCTTGACCGCGTGCACGTCGGTCAGGGTGGTCGAAGCCACCGAGAAGAACGCCTCCACCGCGTGGCTCACCGCGTCGAAGGCCGTGGTGCAGACGAACTCGTCGGGGAGGGTCTCGAGGGTGTCCGGGTCGGTCAGGCTGATGTCCGGCGCCACGGTGCGGCTCATGATGGTCATCTTGCAGTGGCGCCGGGTGTCGGTGACGATCGCGAACTGCGACACGTCGGAGCCGGTTCCGCAGGTGGTGGGGCACAGCACGAGCGGCGGCAGGGGCCGGTGGATCCGGTCGGTCCCCTCGTACTCCTGGATCGTGCCCCCGTTGGAGGCGAGCAGGGCGATGCCCTTGGCCGCATCCATGGAGCTCCCACCCCCCAACCCGACGATCACGTCCGCCCCCTGGCGCGCGTACTCCAGGGCGCCTTCCTGGATCTCGTGGTCCTTGGGGTTCGGGGTGATCTGGTCGTAGTAGGCGACCTCCAAATCGGCATCGAGCAGGCTCCGCAGCACCCGGTCCACCCATCCGGCGCGAAACAGCCCGGGGTCGCTCACGAGCAGGACCCGGCGCCCACCGAGGCGTTTGGCGCACGACCCCACCCGCTCGATCAGCCCCCGGCCGAAGACGATCTCGGGGACCTCGAACTTGCAGTGCTGGAG
>CAZGRT010000209.1:0-2345 GCA_964528225.1 uncultured Thermodesulfobacteriota bacterium
CAGATCGTGAAAACATTCAGTGTGCTTCCAATCCGATAGGCAAAGGAATGGATATTGTCTGCGAATAACGCACCGAGACCCAGTTGTGCCCCGAACATGTCCCCTTTGACCCGGACAAGAACCGAGGTGATCATCAGCCGGGCGGGGTGCCGGCTGGGGTGCCGGCGCGACGGGAACGACGGCGGCCACCGGCGCCCCTCCAACGGCCTCCACCGAGACCTCGAAGTAGTCGCCGTCGACGTGCACGTGGTAGGAGCGGGCCGCGGCGCCCTTCGGCGGGACCTCCTTCGCCGGCTTCTCCACCAACTCTCCCGCGAGGGCCTTCCGGATGAGCTCCTCCTCCCGCTTGGCTTCCTCCAGGGTCCGGGGCTTCCACTCGGCCGGGGCGGGCTCCTTGCCGTATTTCACGCTGAGGAACTTCTTCCCGGTCGTGGGGAACATGTTGTAGAGGACCAGATCGGCCCGGTTCTTGGCCAGGTCGCCGATCTCGGCCTTGGCCTTCTCCAGCTCGGGCTCGAGCACATCCGCCGGCCGGCACGTGATGGGCTTCTCCCCGCGCGGATACCCCTTCAGGGCAAGTTTCTGGAGCTCCTTGCTCATGGGCCGGGGCGGGGTTCCGTACAGCCCGTAGCAGTAGTCCTTCACCTGCCCGGAAATCATCTTGTAGCGCTCGGCGATCTTGCCGCCCACCTTGCCCATCAGCACGTTCATCACGGCCTGGACCCCGACGATCTGGCTCGACGGCGTAACCAGCGGGGGAAAGCCGAGATCGGCCCGCACCTTGGGCAGTTCCTCGAAAACATCGCCCAGCCGATCCATGGCGCCGGCCTCGCGCAGCTGGTTCACGAGGTTCGAGAGCATGCCGCCGGGGGTCTGGTGCATGAGCACACCGATGTCGGCGACGGCGAGGCGGCTCGTGTCGAGCAGGTGGCGGTACTTGGGGGCGATCTTCTCCAGGTAGTCGGCCACCTCGTTGAGCCGTTCCAGGTCGAACCCGGTGTCCCGGGGCCCGCCCTGGAGCATGACCACGATGGGTTCGATCGCTGGGTGGCTGGACCGGCCCGCGAAGGGGGCCGAGCACGTGTCGATGATGTCCACCCCGGCCTCGATGGCCTTGAGGAAGGTGTACTCCGCCATCCCCGAGGTGGTGTGGCAGTGGAGCTCCACGGGCAGCTTGGTGGCCTTCTTGATCGCCGGGATGAGGACGCCCGCGTCTTCCGGGGCCAGCAGGCCGGCCATATCCTTGATGCAGATGGAGTGGGCGCCCATGGAAGCGAAGACCTTGGCCTTGGCCACCCAGTACTCGAGATTGAAGATCTCGCCGCCCATCCGGCGGCCGGTCACCGTGTAGGAGAGAGCCGCCTGGAAGTGCTTTCCGTTCTCGACCACCCGCTTCGCCACGGTAGCGAAGTTGCGCTCGTCGTTGAGGGCGTCGAAGATGCGGAAGATGTCGATTCCCGCCTCGCACGCCTCGTCCACGAAGGCCACCGCCATGTCGTCCGCGTAGTTCCGGTAGCCCACCAGGTTCTGTCCCCGGAGGAGCATCTGGAACTTCACCTCCTTGGGGATGAAGCGCCGCAGGCGCTTCGGGCGCTCCCACGGATCCTCTCCGAGGAAGCGGTGCATCGTGTCGAAGGTCGCCCCGCCCCAGACCTCCATGGAGTGGTACCCGACCTTGCCGACGGTCTCCGCGATCGCCTCGATGTCCTCGGTCCGCATCCGCGTGGCGAACAGGCTCTGGTGCCCGTCGCGGAAGGTGAGGTCGGTGATCTTGAGGGGGTTCTTCCCAGTCTTCTTCATGGCGTACTCCTTGCCGTGGAAACCGCCCGCCCGCGGGGCGACGAAGTTTACCAGCTCTTGGCCAGGCGACGCTGCCAGAAATCTCTCATGAGCATCCCGTGCTGCCGCCCCGCTCCGGCCCACGCCGAAGGAGTGGGAACGACCGGGACGGCCGGGGTCGGGCTCGGAGCCTGCTGCAGGCAGCTCTCCTCCACTTCGGCCCGGTACTGGGCAACCGCGGCCAGCGCCGCGGCCAGCTTCCGGCGACGGTTCGTCTCCATTCGCGGCCTCCTCTTCAGCCCCCCTTGGCCAGCACGGCGAGGACCTTGGCTCCTCCGGAGCCGTGGGCCAGGAGCCGGTGCCGCAGGCTCGACTCGAAATACACGCTGTCCCCTTCCCGCAGCACGACGCGCTCCTGCTCGAGGACCAGTTCCACTTCGCCTTCCAGGATGAGCAGGAACTCTTCCCCCTCGTGGCTGTAGAGGTTCTCCTCGTCCCGCATGCCGGGGTCGACGAAGAGGAGGAACGGCTCCATGATCTTGTCGCGCTTGCGGTGGGTGAGCGCG
>CAZGRT010000210.1:0-2825 GCA_964528225.1 uncultured Thermodesulfobacteriota bacterium
GGCGTGGGCGCTGTGGGGCCGGGCGTGGGCGCGGGGGCGGCGGCGGCCGCCGCCGGCGACGCCACCTCGCGGAACCGGGACCAGGCCCCCGCGCTGCTTCGGGCCATGCGGGTGGGCCCGGCGGTCAGCCAGTCCACCAGCATCTACGCCCTGGTGGTGTCCCTTCTCCTTCTCTACGTGCCGTTCCTGTAAAGCGGAGGTGAACCATGGCCGTCGAAATCTCGGGAGCCGACATCGTACGCGCCGCGGCGCTGCTCGGGGCGGGCATCGCCATGGGCTTCGGAGCCATCGGGCCGGGAGTGGGCGAGGGGTACACCGCGGGGAAGGCGTGCGAGGGCATCGCCCGGGCGCCGGAGCACGCGAACCTCCTCACGCGGACCATGCTGGTGGGCCAGGCCGTGGCCGAATCCACGGGCATCTATTCCCTGGTCATCGCCCTGCTCCTGATCTTCGTGGTGTGAGCCGGAAAAACGTTTCGGGGCGGGAGAAACGCGTTTGAAACGCACAAAGCGATCGTGTATGCTCGGCGCCGCTTCGCTCCAGGGCAAACCAGGAGGCCGGCTGTGATCAATCTGAACGCCACGCTGCTCATCCAGCTCGCGAATTTCCTGCTGCTGATGTTCCTGCTCAACCGCATCCTCTTCCGGCCGATGGTGCGCCTGCTCGACGAGCGGCGGGAGCGCACGGAGGGCAGGAAGAAGAAGGCGGTCGAGACGGAGAGCCAGGCCCAGGCCATCTGGGAGGACTACCAGAAGAAGATCCACGACGCGAAGGCCGAGGCCGACCGCGTGCGGGCCCAGGTGGTGCGCAAGGCGGAGGGCGAGCGGGAGAAGCTGCTCGAAGGGGCTGCGGCTTCGGCGGAGAAGACGGTGACCCAGGTGCGCGCGCGGGTCCGGGCCGAGGCCGAGGACGCCCGCAAGGCGTTGCGCGAAGAGGCGGAGCGCCTCGGCGCCGCCGCGGCCGAACGCATTCTCGGGAGGGCGATGTGATGTCGCGCGATTCGATCCGCCGGGTCTTGGGGCGGCTCGCGGCCCTGGTCGTGGTGCTCGCTCCGGCCGTCGCAGCGGCGAGCGAGGCGGCGGGGGAGGCGGCCGGAAACCCCTGGTACGACCTGATCATGAAGTTCGTGAACTTTGCCATCCTCGCCGGGATGCTCTTCTACTTCCTGCGCAAGCCCGTGACCCAGGGGCTCGCCGACCGCCGGGCGAACATCAAGCGGGAGCTCGAGGAGGCCCTCAAGGCCAAGGAGGCCGCGGAGGCGAAGTACAAGGAGTACAAGACCAAGGTGGCGAACCTGGAGGCGGAGGTCCGCCGGATCCAGGAGGACTTCCAGGTCGAGGGGGAGCGGCAGAAGGACCGGATCCTGGCCGAGGCGGAGAAGGCGGCGGAGTCCATCCGTGCCCACGCCGAGGCGGCCGGGGCCAACGAGGTCAAGCGCGCTTCCGACGAGCTTCGCGCCGAGGTGGGGCGGCTCGCGGTGGAGCTCGCCGAGCAGATGCTGGTCAAGGCCTACACCGCCAAGGACCAGGAACACGCCGTCAAGCTCACCATCAAGAACATCGAGGGGCTCAATTGATTCGCACCCGCATTGCCCAGCGCTACGCCAAGGCCCTGTTCGAACTGGCCCAGGAGGCCGGGAAGACCGCGGAAGTCGCGGAGCAGCTCCAGGCCGTGGGCGGCGTCCTCTCCGAACAGGAGGACCTGCGGACGGCCCTGCTCAGCCCGGTGCTGACCCGGACCGCGAAGGCCGAGGTGCTCGAGGCGCTGCTCGGGGCGGCGACCTTCGACCCGCTCGTGGCCAACTTCCTCCGCGTGCTCCTGGAGGCCCGCAAGCTCCCCTACCTGGGCGACGTGCTGGGCGCCTACCGCGACATGGTGGACGAGGCGGAGGGCCGGGTGCGCGGCGAGGCCGCGACCCCCAAGGCCCTGAAGGCCGCCGAGGTGCACGCCCTGACCGCTGCCCTGGCCAAGGCGCTGGGCAAGGAAGTGGAACTCGAGGCCCGGGTGGACCCGTCCCTGCTCGGGGGCGTGGTGGCCCGAGTGGGCAACCTGGTGTTCGACGGCAGCCTTCGTACCCAGCTCGACCGACTCAAGGAAACCTTGACCAAGGGGTGATAGACGATGCAGATCCGCGCCGAGGAAATCAGCCAGATCATCAAGTCGAAGATCAAGAACTTCGAGGTCAAGCTGGACGTCGCCGAGACGGGGGTGGTGCTCAACGTCGGTGACGGCATCGCCCGCGTCCACGGACTCGAGAAGTGCATGGCCGGCGAGCTCCTGGAGTTCCCGGGCGGCATCATGGGCATGGCGCTCAACCTCGAGGAGGACAACGTCGGCGCCGCGATCCTCGGCGAGGACATCCACATCAAGGAAGGCGACATGGTCAAGCGCACCGGCTCGATCGTGTCGGTGCCGGTGGGCGACGCCCTGCGCGGCCGCGTGGTCACGCCCCTGGGGCAGCCGATCGACGGGCTGGGCGAGGTGGCGAGCGACGAGCGGCGCGTGATCGACATCAAGGCGCCGGGCATCGTCAAGCGTCAGTCGGTCAAGGAGCCCCTCCAGACGGGGCTCAAGGCCATCGACTCGATGGTGCCGATCGGGCGCGGCCAGCGCGAGCTCATCATCGGCGACCGCCAGACCGGGAAGACCGCGGTGGCCATCGACACCATCATCAACCAGAAGGGCGGCGACGTGGTGTGCATCTACGTCGCTGTCGGGCAGAAGCGCTCCACGGTGGCCCAGGTGGTCGCGAAGCTCAAGCAGTACGGCGCCATGGACTACACGATCGTGGTGGCCGCCACCGCCTCGGACCCCGCGCCGCTGCA
>CAZGRT010000211.1:0-1683 GCA_964528225.1 uncultured Thermodesulfobacteriota bacterium
GCCTGGCCGGGCCTCGCCAACCGCCTCCTGGCCCGGTCGGTGCGGCGCGTCTACGCGGGGGACCCCGCGGCGGTTCCCCACCTTCCGAGAACCAAGACCCAGGTCACGGGCAACCCCCTGCGCCGCGCGTTCCGGGCACCCTTCCCGTACGTCCCTCCGCAGGAGGGGGAGCCCCCGCGCCTCCTGGTGCTGGGGGGAAGCCAGGGGGCCCGGTCGCTCAACGTTCACGTGCCCGCGGCGGTCTCGGGCCTGGGGCACGAGGTAGAGGTGTGGCACCAGACGGGGCGCGGCCATCGGGAGGCCGTGGCGCAGGCCTACGGGACGCTCGGGGGAGTCCGCGTCGTGGAGTTCATCGACGACGTGGCGGACGCCTACCGATGGGCGCACCTCGTGATCGCGCGCGCCGGGGCCCTGACCGTGGCGGAGTTAGCCAGTTCCGGCCGACCCGCGATCCTGGTTCCCTTCCCCTTCTCGGCGGGAGGCCACCAGGACGCCAACGCCGCCGGGGCCGAGGCGCGCGGTGCCGCGGTGGCGATGCGGGACTCCGAAGTGGACGCCCCCAGGCTCGCGGCCCGACTCTCGGAGCTCCTGGGAGAACCGGAGCGCCTCGCCCGGATGGCGCGCAAGGCGGCGGACGGGGCGCGTCCCGGGGCGGCCCGCGCCATCGTGGACGACATGCTCGAGATGGCGGGACGCGGGGCGTGAACCCGGACGGGCCGCGGCGGGCGGAGCTTCGGCTCCCCGCCCGCGGCGAGTGACGAAACCTACGGACCGGAGGCTCGGTTGTACCGGAGAGATCACCGCATCCACTTCGTCGGCATCGGGGGCATCGGCATGAGCGGGATCGCCGAAGTGCTCCTCAACCTCGGGTACCGGGTGAGCGGCTCGGACCTCAAGGACTCCTCCATCGTGCAGCGCCTGACCGCGCTCGGGGCGCGGATCGCGCTGGGTCACGCCCCCGAGAACCTGGGGGACGCCTCGGTGGTCGTGGTCTCCTCCGCCGTTCACGCCGAGAACCCCGAGGTCCTGGAGGCCCACCGCCGTCTCGTCCCGGTGATCCCCCGGGCCGAGATGCTCGCCGAGCTCATGCGCATGAAGTACTCGGTGGCCGTGGCGGGGGCCCACGGGAAGACCACCACCACGTCGATGGTCGCATCGGTGCTCTCGGAGGCGGGGCTGGATCCGACCGTGGTGGTGGGCGGGCGCCTCGCGAGCCTCGGCAGCAACGCCCGGCTCGGCCAGGGGGAGTTCCTGGTGGCCGAGGCGGACGAGAGCGACGGGAGCTTCCTGTTCCTCTTCCCGACCGTGGCCGTGATCACGAACATCGACCGGGAGCACATGGAGCACTACGGCACCGAGGAGGCGCTCGAGGACGCGTTCGTCAGCTTCGCCAACAAGGTGCCCTTCTACGGCGCCACCATCGTCTGCCTCGACGACCCGCGCCTGCAGAGCCTCCTCCCCCGGATCCGCAAGCGCACGCTGACCTACGGCCTCGCGGCCCAGGCCGACGTGTCGGCGCGCCACCTCGGGCGCTCCCAGGGGCGAACGACCTTCGAGGTGGTGTGCGCGGGGCAGCCCGCGGGAGAGGTCTCGCTCGGCATTCCGGGCCGGCACAACGTCCTGAATGCCCTGGCCGCCTTCACCGTGGGCCGGGAACTCGGGGTGGACGCGGATCGCCTGTGT
>CAZGRT010000212.1:0-1528 GCA_964528225.1 uncultured Thermodesulfobacteriota bacterium
AGCCACAGGGAGCGGGCGGCGCGGCGAAGCCCCTGGCCGACCAGGCCGGCGGCGCGCACCGTGGCGAAGGGGAGGCCCTGCTCGGGGAGCACCCGCTGCTCCAGCCCCCGTTCGGTCACCGCGAAGAACACGGCGTGCTCTCCCCCGCGGGAGAGGAGTTCCTCCGCGACCGCGATGCCCGGGTACAGGTGCCCGCCCGTTCCTCCGCCGGCGATGAGGAGCCTCATGCGCTCGGCTCCCTGGCGAGTCCCGCCAGCAGGCCCGCGGCGGTCAGCATCACGACCAGCCCGGTCCCGCCGTAGGAGAGGAAGGGAAAGGGCAGCCCCTTGGTCGGCAGGCACCCGGTCACCACGAGGGCGTTGAGGGCGGCCTGAAGCCCGATCCAGGTGGTGATCCCGGTTGCGAGGAGCCGCCGGAAGGGGTCCTCCTGCCGAAGGGCGATGCCGTAGCCGCGCCAGACGAGCACGGATAGGGCGAGCAGCACCAGCAGGACGCCGACGAGGCCCCGCTCTTCCGCCCACACGCTGAGGATGAAGTCCGTGTGGGCCTCCGGGAGGTAGTAGAGCTTCTGGCGGCCCGCCCCCAGGCCCACCCCCCAGAGGCCTCCGGCCCCGAAGGCGAGCAGGCTCTGCACCAGTTGGAAGCCTGCTCCCTGGGAGTGCCCCCACGGGTCGAGAAACGCCAGGATGCGGTCTCTGCGGAAGGCGACGAACCACAGCAGGTAGACGGCCAGGGGAACGAGGGGCAGGAGTCCGACCCCGAGGTGGCGCACCCGCACGCCGCCCGCGAAGCACGTGGCGAGCACCAGGGCCGCGAGCAGGGCGGCGGTGCCCAGGTCGGGCTCGAGGAGCACCAGCCCGATGGGGATCGCCGGGAGCACCACGTGGGGCAGGTACCCGTACCCGAAGCTGCGCACCCGATCGCCCCGCTTGGCCAGGCTGTGGGCGAGGAAGATCACCAGGGCGAGCTTGGCGACCTCGGAGGGCTGGAAGCCGAAGCTCCCGAGCCGCACCCAGCGGTGTGCCCCGTTGATCGACTGCCCCAGGGGCGGCACCCACGGGAGGACGAGCAGCACCGTCACGACGGCCACCAGCGGGTAGGCCAGGCGCCGGAGGAGTTCGCAGGGCACGCGCGCTGCCCCGAAGGCGAAGGCCGTCCCGATGACGGCGAAGACCAGCGACCGCTTCAGGTAGTACGCGGGGTCCGCGCCGGCCCGGCCGAGGGCGAGGGGCATGGAGGTGGAGTACACCAGCACCAGGCCCACGCCCGTCAGGAGGAGGGCCAGAAGCAGGATCACCCGGTCGCCGCGGGCCCTGTCACCCATCGCGTTCCATCCGCTGCGTCTCCTCACGGCAGAGGCGCTGGAAGGTGTCCCCCCGCTCGGCGTACCCGGTGAAGAAGTCGAAGCTCGAGCAGGCCGGCGAGAGGAGCACGGTGTCGCCCGGCCGCGCCGCCCCGGTGGCGGCCCGCACGGCCTCCGCCCAGGACGAGACCCGCTTCGTGGGCGCCGCGCCGGCCAACGAGTCGG
>CAZGRT010000213.1:0-2359 GCA_964528225.1 uncultured Thermodesulfobacteriota bacterium
CCGGCGGAGTCGCCGCCCGCCCCCACGCCCCCGGCCGAGGACGGCGCCGAGGTCCCCCAGGGGCCGGAGGAGTTCTGGACCGCCCTGCTGGCCGCGGCGGAGACCATGAACCGCCCCCTGTGGAACGTGCTTCGCGCCCACGGGAAGGTGGAGTCCTGGGATCCCGGGGCCCGGGCGGCCAGCCTGGTGTTCGACGACCCCGGTCAGGAGTTCTTCGTGCAGTCGCGCGCCGACGTGCTAGGGCGCCTGCTGGCCCAGGTGGCGGGCCGCGGGGCGAAGGTGCAGACGCGCTCCGAGGCCCCTCGCGAGTCGAAGGGACGCGGCGCGGCCCGGGAGACCGACCACGACCGCAAGCTCAAGCGCGACGCCCTGGGGCATCCGCTGGTGAGGGACGCCCTCGAACTCTTCGAGGGCGACGTAGAGGACGTGAAACTCAGGAAGCCCTGAGCCCGCAGGGGTCGGGGGAGGAGGTAAGCCGTGAAGGGGCTCGGCAACATGATGCGCCAGGCGCAGCAGATGCAGAAGCGCATGGCGCAGGTGCAGGAGGAACTGGCGACCAAGACCGTCGAGGCCACGGCGGGGGGCGGCATGGTGCGCTGCGTGGTCACCGGGAAGCAGGAAGTGCGCTCCCTGACCATCGAGCGCGAGGTGGTCGACCCCGACGACGTGGAGATGCTCCAGGACCTGGTCCTCGCCGCGGTGAACGAGGGGATCAAGAAGAGCCAGGAGATGGTGTCCGAGGAGGTGGGCCGCATCGCCGGGGGCATGGGGCTCAACCTGCCGGGACTCTTCTGACAGCCGCTGCGCGGCCCATGGCCGCGCGGGAGGGGATGCCGTGGCGCGACGGGGACTGGTCATCGTCCACACCGGGGAAGGCAAGGGGAAGACCACCGCCGCCCTGGGCCTGGCCCTGCGGGCCGTGGGCCAGGGGCTGCGGGTCTCCATGGTCCAGTTCATCAAGGGCTCGTGGAAGTACGGGGAGCTCAAGGCCCCGGAGTTCCTGCCCGGGTTCGAGATCCAGCCCATGGGCCGGGGCTTCGTGGGGCTCGGGGGCGAAGCCCCGCACCCCGAGGACGTGGCGCTCGCCGCGGAGACGTTCCGGGCGGCCCGGGAGAAGATCCTGTCGGGCGACTACGACATGGTGATCTTGGACGAGGTGAACTACGCGGTACACTACGGGCTCGTGGCCGTGGAGGACGTTCTGGCCCTGCTGCGCGACAGGCCTCCCCAGGTGCACGTGGTGCTCACGGGGCGGGGGGCGCGGCCGGAAGTGGTGGAGGCGGCGGATCTGGTCACCGAGATGCGGGAAGTGAAGCACCCCTACCGCGCGGGGGTGAAGGCGCAGAGGGGCGTGGAGTTCTGACGAGGGACGACCCGGCGGCCGCGGACCGCGGGATGCCGGGAACGGGCGGCGCCGGTTTCGCCGACGCGAACGCGAGGAGGCGGAGCATGTCCATCAGCGAGAGGAAGAGGGAGATCAAGCGGCGCAGGCACCGGCGGAAGGAGCGTCTCAAGGAGCGGGCCGCCGAGCGCCAGGCGGAGGCCGGGAAGGCCAAGAAGAAGTAGCCCGCCCGGGGCCCACGCCGGGCCCCGGACGTTTCGCGGCGGAAGGAAGGGATCGCGGTGGGGTACCCCCGACTCACCCCCCAGGCCCTGGAACTGCTGGAGATCCGCTACCTGCAGCGGGCCCCGGACGGCTCGCTGGCCGAGGACGCCGAGGGGTTCTTCCGGCGAGTCTCCTCCGCCGTGGCCGGCGCCGAGGAGCGCCTGGGGGGCCGAGCCGAGCCCAAGGCCGAGCGCTACCACGACCTGCTCCGGAGCCTGCGGTTCCTCCCCAACTCCCCCACCCTCATGAACGCGGGCACCGCCGTCGGGCAGTTGGCGGCGTGCTTCGTCCTCCCGCTGGAGGACTCCATCGAGTCCATCTACGGCTCGCTGCGCAACATGGCGCTCATCCACAAGAGCGGGGGCGGCACCGGGTTCAGCTTCTCCCGGATCCGCCCGGAGGGCGACGTGGTGGGGAGCACCGGGGGCACCGCCTCGGGTCCGCTCTCCTTCCTCGAGCTCTTCGACACCTCGACCCGGGTCATCCGCCAGGGAGGGCGCCGCCGGGGGGCCAACATGGCGGTGCTCCGGGTGGACCACCCGGACGTCGTCGCCTTCTGCCGGGCCAAGCTCGACGGCCGGTTCCAGAACTTCAACCTCTCGGTGGGGTTCACCGACGAGTTCGCGCGGGCCCTCGACCGGGGCGGCACGGTCGACCTGGTGAACCCCCGGAACCGGGCGGTCGCCGGTGCGGTGCCGGCGGCTGCGGTCTTCGAGGCCCTGGTGGAGGGCGCCTGGGCGACCGGGGACCCGG
>CAZGRT010000214.1:0-6934 GCA_964528225.1 uncultured Thermodesulfobacteriota bacterium
TAGTTGTCCGAGAAGGTCATCCAGAACTGGGCCTTGCGGATGGTGGGGAAGTGCTTGACCAGGGACTCCATCTCCTCGTGGTACATCCGGTAGATGGCCATGGGCCCGATGCCCTCGGGGAAGTCGTAGGTCCTCCGGGTCTTCAGCGCCGGCGTTTCCACCCAGGCGCCGTCTTCCCAGTGGCGGCACGGCGCGGTCACCTCCCGGATGTTGATCTCCGGGTTGAAGTTGGTGGCGAAGGGCTGGCCGTGGCTGCCGGCGTTGGCGTCGATGATGTCGATTTCCTGGATCTCGTCCAGGTGGTGCTTGGCGGCGTACGCCGTGAACACGTTGGTCACGCCCGGGTCGAAGCCGCTGCCGAGAAGCGCCATGAGGCCCTTCTCCCGGAAGCGGTCGTGGTAGGCCCACTGCCAGGAGTATTCGAACTTCGCCGTGTCCCGCGGCTCGTAGTTGGCCGTGTCGAGGTAGTCGACGCCCGTCTCCAGGCAGGCGTCCATGATGGCGAGGTCCTGGTACGGCAGGGCCACGTTGATGACGAGGCTCGGCTTCTCCCGGCGGATGAGCGAGGCCAGTTGCGGGACGTCGTCGGCGTCCACCTGGGCGGTCCGGATCGGCCGGCTGACTTCGGCGGCGATGGCGTCGCACTTCTCCTTGGTGCGGGAGGCCAGGGTGATCTCCGCGAACGTGGAGGGATCCTGGGCGCACTTGTGCACGACCACGCGACCCACCCCGCCCGCTCCGATGATCAGGACTTTCCCCATGGTGGTGACCTCCTCGCTTGCGTCGGTCCGGCTCCCGCCGGGGTTCGGGTCAAGTGCCGTTCGGGGCCTGGGGAGGTGACTCCAGGTAGGTGTACCCGCGCAGGCCTGCCTCGTAGGCGGCCGTGAGCAGTCGGCGCTGCTGGCCGTTGATGACGTTGTCCCGGACGGCGCGCTCCGCCTTCTCCCGGAACCGGGTCATCATCTCCCGCGGGTCGTACTCCACGTAGGAGAGCACGTCCTCCACGGCGTCGCCGCCCAGTTCCCGCGCGTACTCGATCTCTCCGCTGTCCCCCATGCGCACGCTGGCCACGTTGGTGTCCCCGATGAGGTTGTGGAGGTCTCCCAGGGTCTCCTGGTAGGCGCCCACGAGGAAGACGCCGAGCAGGTACTCCTCGCCGGGGCGCACCTCGTGCACCGGCAGGGTTCGCGCCACGTCCTGGAGGTCGATGAAGCGGTCGATCTTGCCGTCGCTGTCGCAGGTGATGTCCGAGAGGATGGCCTGGCGGGTGGGGGGCTGGTCGAGCCGGTGGATGGGCATCACGGGCAGGATCTGGTCGATGGCCCACACGTCCGGCAGCGACTGGAAGACGCTGAAGTTCCCGTAGTAGATGTCGCTCATGGCCTCGTCGAGGCCCTCGAAATCGTCCGGCACGTAACGCATGCCGTTGAGGACCCGCTGGACCTTCTGCATCGAGTACCAGAAGATGCGCTCCACGAGGGCCCGTTCCCGGATGCTCATCTGCCCCCGCTTGAACAGCTCCCGAGCCTCGTCCCGGTAGAAGATCGCGTCGTGGTAGGCTTCCTGGAGGTTCTTCTCCCGGACGTTGGCGGCCGCCTCGTGAATGTTCTCCGTCACCGAGTTCGCGTCTTCGGGGATCTCCGGCAGGGACTCGTCGCTCGCGAACCGGCTCGCGTCCAGCACGTTGAATATGAGCACCGAGTAGTAGGCCACGGTCGCGCGCCCCGACTCCGTGACGATGGTCGGATGGGGCGTTCCCGTCTCGTCCATGACCTCCTGCACCACCTCCACCACGTCGCGGCAGTACTCGTCCAGCGTGTAGTTGCAGCTCGACGCGAAGTTCGTGTGGGAGCCGTCGTAGTCCACCGCGAGCCCACCGCCCAGATCCAGCATCCCCATCGCGGCGCCCTCCCCGAGCAGCCCCACGTAGATGCGGCACGCCTCCATCAGGCCCGTGCGGATCTGGCGGATGTTGGGGATCTGGGACCCGAGGTGGTAGTGGAGCAGTTGGAGGCAGTCGAGCATCCCCTCGGCCCGGAGCTGGTCGACCACCTCGATGATCTGGGACGAGCTGAGGCCGAACACGCTGCGGTCGCCGCCGGATTCCTTCCAGTGGCCGCTCGCGCTCGCGGACAGCTTGATGCGCACGCCGAGCACCGGCTTGACCCCCATCTCCCTCGACAGCCGGATGATGAGGGGCAGTTCGTTGAGGGTCTCGATGACGCACACGCAGTTGAGCCGGATCATCCGGGCGTACAGGGCCAGGCGCACGTAGGCCTCGTCCTTGTACCCGTTGCAGATCAGGAGGGCGTCCGGGTCGTCCAGGTAGGCCATGGCCGCGATCAACTCGGCCTTGCTCCCCGCCTCAAGGCCGTGGTGGTAGCGCTTGCCGAAGCTCGTGATCTCCTCGATGACCTGCTGCTGCTGGTTCACCTTGATCGGGAAGACCCCGCGGAAGGCTCCCTGGTACCCGTAGTTCTTCATGGCGGTCGCGAAGCTCTTGTTCAGCAGTCGGATGCGCGACGCCAGGATGTCCTCGAACCGAAGGAGCACCGGCAGGTCGTAGCCTCGCTCCCGCAGCCCGTTGACGATCGTCACCAGGCTGGCGGCCGCGTCGGGCCGCGAGGAGTCCGGACAGACGCAGACCTCGCCGGCGGCGTTTACCCGGAAATACCCCATCCCCCAGTTCTCGATGCCGTAGAGGTCCCGCGCCTTGGACACCGTCCACTTGTCGTGGAGTTGTTCGAGCGTCTTCGATCTCATCGGTCCCGTTCGCTTCTCTCCTGGGTTTCCTCGTTGGATCGGCGATGAAGGGGGGTACTCCTTCCTTCCCCTTGTGTCAATAGCGCACGCCCCATCGCGTCGGCCCAGCGTCATTTTTCACCGCGGGCTCGGTGGAGCTTCATCGAAGCGGCGCCCGCACGCCGCGGGCTGGGGACGCCGGGTCCCCGTGGGCCCCCGGCAGGGCGGGTGGCACGCTCCTTGCTCTCCGCTGTCCGGAGTCCGGTCGCCGTCGACGCCCGGCGGGCGTCACCGGAGCTCGATCCGGGGAGGAGAGCCCTATGGTCACGGCCGGCGTCGATGTCGGCAGCAAGAGCGTGAAGGTGGTGGTCCTGAGCGACGGGGAGGTCGTCGCCCGGTCGACCGCCGCTGCCGGCTTCGAGCAGGACGCCACCGCGAGCGATCTGCTGGGCCGCGCCCTGGCCGAAGCCGGCGTGACGCGGCAGCAGGTGGCCCACGTCACCGCCACGGGGGTGGGTCGCCACGGGGTCAGCTTCGCCGACTCCCAGGTGACGGCCGTCACCGCTGCGGCCCGGGGCGCGAACCGCCTCTTCCCCGGCGCAATCACCGTCGTGGAGGTGGGCGCCGAAGAGAGCCGCGGCATCAAGACCGACGGCCACGGCAGGGTGGTCGACGCGGTCGTGAACGAGAAGTGCGCCGCGGGTTCGGGCAGCTTCACCGAGACCATGGCGCGGGCCCTGGGAATGACTCTCAAGGAGTTCGCGGAGAGGAGCCTGGAGAGTTCGGCGAAGATCCCGATGAACGCCCAGTGCACGGTCTTTGCCGAGAGCGAGGTGGTCTCGCTCATCCACTCGGGCACGGACAGGAGGGACATCGCCCGGGCGGTCCACGACGCCATCGCGAGCCGGGTGTCCTCGATGGTGCGGCGGATCAAGCTCGAGGGCGACGTCGTGGTGCTGGGCGGGGTGGCCCGCAATCCGGGGTTCGTCCGCTGTCTGCAGGAGAACCTGGAGGTCGCGGAGTTGAAGATCCCCGAACACCCCGAGTTCGCCGGCGCCCTCGGGGCGGCCCTGGTCGCAGCCGAGCGTGCGAAGTAGGGCCGGTGCCGTGCCGCCCGGCAGGGGAGCTGCCCGATGAGGGAGCCGAAGAGGGAGTTCTGGAGGTGGAGGGAGGAGACCTGGGTCGATCCGGACCGGAACTGGAAGGACGCCCGGGTGATCACCCAGGGGATCGACGTGGGCAGCGTCAGTTCCGAGTCGGTGATCTGCCTCGACGGCGAACTGTACGCCTATAGCACGGTGCGCACCGGGGCCAACTCCCCGGAGTCCGCCCAGAGCGCCATGGGGGGCGTCTTCGAGAAGACCGGCCTCAAGTTCGAGGACGTGCACTACACGGTGGGAACCGGGTACGGGAGGGTGAACATCCCCTTCGCCGACAAGGCGGTCACGGAGATCGCGTGCCACGGCCGGGGCGCCAACTACATGGGGGGGCCGAAGGTGAGGACCATCCTCGACATGGGAGGCCAGGACTGCAAGGGCATCCACGTCGACGAACGGGGCAAGGTCACCAACTTCCTGATGAACGACAAGTGTGCCGCCGGCACGGGGCGGGGCATGGAGGTGATCGCGGATCTCCTGGAGGTTCCGATCGAGGAACTCGGGCAGCGCTCCTTCGACATCGACGAGGAACCGCCGGCCGTCTCGGACGTGTGCGTGGTCTTCGCCAAGAGCGAGGCCATGGCGCGGCTCAAGGACGGGTGGAGCAAGAACAAGGTGATCGCGGCTTACTGCCGCGCCATGGCCGAGCGCGTCGCTGCGCTCCTGAAGCGGATCGGCGTGGAGCCGGACTTCTTCGTGACCGGCGGGATCTCCAAGAACATCGGGGTGGTCCGGCGGATCGAGCGGATCATCGGCGTGGAAGCCAGAAAGACCGGCTTCGACACGCAGATCGCCGGCGCCCTGGGCGCCGCCCTCTTCGCCCACACCCTGTGCCTGAAGGAGAAACGGTGACTCGTCGCCGGTGACGGGGCGCAGGGCAGAGCGGACCGATGATCGCGAACTACGGGTATGCGGATGCCGAGGGCGAGTTCTACATCACCATCGACACGGCCCGGTGCGCCCGCTGCGGGGAGAAGCCCTGCGTCGCCGCGTGTCCGAGGGGGCTCTTCCGGGAGGAGGAGGACCCGTACGGCGACGTGGTGGTGGCCGTCGACGGGCGGAAGCGCAACAAGCTCCGGCACGAGTGCTCCGCGTGCAAGCCGAGCCGGCACCGGCCTGCGCTGCCCTGCGTGGAGGCGTGTCCCTTCGCCGCCGTGACCCACAGCTGGTAGGGACCCACGCGGAGAGGAGGGACCGGGGCCGCCGGGCGCGCCCCTGGACGACCCCTCCGGAACGGCTAGGTTTGGCGGGTCATGGGAGAGCAGCGCGCCTTCGATTCCCGGGAGCTCTCGGCGGCGGGGTGGCGGCGCCGGAGCGTGGCCTCGGAACCCCGCCTGAGCGAGGCCGTGGCGATGTACCGGGACCTGGGCTACGAGGTGCTCCTGGTTCCCCTGCTCCGGGAGTGCGCGGCGGAGGGCGCCGACGGATCCTGCACCGCGTGTTTCGACGCCGACGCGTCCCCCGAGCGCCACCAGGTCATCTACACCCGCCCGAGGGAGGGGGCGACGGATGAGACGGACGATCTCTTCGAGTGACCGGCCCCCGGAGGGCACCGGGCTGGGGACCGGAGGAGGGGGAGGACCATGAGCGTCGACATCGTCGTTCGCGTGCTCAAGCCGCAGGACATGGACGCCATCGTGGCCATCGACGAGAAGATCACGGGCACGGCCCGGCCCGAGTACTACCGCCACAAGCTGGCCGTGGCCGGTCTCCGGGAGGCCCAGATCAATGCCTCTCTGGTGGCGGAGGTGGACGGGGAGGTGGTCGGGTTCCTGATGGGGACCCTCTTCTTCGGCGAATTCGGGATCCCGGAGAGCTCTGCGCTGGTCGACACCCTGGGCGTGAGCCCGGCGTTCCAGGACCGGGGGGTCGGGGGGGCGCTCTTCGACCAGTTTCGAGCCAACATGAAGGTGGCCCGGGTGGAGAAGATCTACACCATCGTGGACTGGAAGGATTTCGGTCTGCTGAAGTTCTTCGGGAACATGGGCTTCGGCCCGAGTCAGCGGCTGAGCCTGGAGTGCCGGGTGGTGTGACGGGTCGGGCGCGAAGCCGCCCCGCTCGTGTGTTGGTTCTGAACAAGGAACAACCCGTTCGATGGAGGTGACACCGTGAGGGAACTGAAGGACGTGGTCTTCGTAAGCGCCGTGCGCACGCCCATGGGGAAGTTCGGCGGCACCCTGAAGGACATGAAGGTCTACGACATCGCCTCCTTTCCCATCCGTGAGGCGCTGCGTCGGGCCAACGTGGCGGGCGAGGAGGTGGACGATGCCGTCATCGGATCCTGCCGGCAGGCCGGCAACTTCGTGAACCCGGGGCGCACGGCGGCCCTCAAGGGGGGGTGCGGCGCGCAGACGCCGGCCGTGACCATCAACAAGGCGTGCCCCGCCGGGATGAAGGCGGTGAGCCTGGCGACCCAACTGATCCAGGTCGGCCAGGCGGAGGTGGTCCTGTGCGGGGGCATGGAGAGCATGTCCACCATCCCCCACCTGGTGAAGGGGTACCGGTGGCAGGGCTTCCGGATGGGGCCCGTGACCATCGAGGACGGCTGGACCGACTCCCACGACCCCATCGCCGACCTCTCCATGGGCCTCACCGCGGAGAACCTCGTGGACAAGTACCGGCTCACCCGTACCGAGCTCGACGAGTTCGCGGCCCGGAGCCACCAACGGGCCGAGGCGGCGCAGAAGAACGGGTGGTTCGACGCGGAGATCACCCCGGTGGTCATCCCCGGCGACCGCAAGACCCCCGAGGTGGTGTTCGACAAGGACGAGTCGATCCGCTACGGCGCGACCGCGGACCAGATGGCCAAGCTGCCCGGCGCCTTCAAGAAGGACGGGCTCGTGACGGCGGGGAACGCCTGCGGGCTCACCGACGGGGCGGCCTTCCTCGTGGCGATGACCCGGGAGCAGGCGAAGGCCCGGGGTGTGGCGCCCCTCTTCTCCGTTGTGGACTACACGCAGACGGCCGTGGACGGGAAGGTCATGGGGGAAGGGCCGGGGGTGGCGATCCCGCGGGCTCTGGACCGCGCGGGCCTG
>CAZGRT010000215.1:0-4278 GCA_964528225.1 uncultured Thermodesulfobacteriota bacterium
CCCTTCCTCCACTCGAGCCAGAACGAGCAGGACAACCGCAACTACGCCAAGTTCGCCAAGATCCCGATGCTCGAGCCCTCCGATTCCCAGGAGGCCAAGGAGTTCCTCAAGGCCGCCTTCGAGATCTCGGAGCAGTTCGACACCCCCGTGCTCTTCCGGACCACCACCCGGGTCAACCACTCCAAGGCGGTGGTGGAGCTGGGGCCCCGCGAGGAGCGGCCCAAGCCGACGGACCTGCCCCGGGACGTGAAGAAGTACACCATGCTCCCGGGCGTCGCCCGCCCCAAGCACCCGCAGATCGAGGACAAGCTCGGGAAGCTCAAGGAGTACGGGGTGAAGAGCCCCCTCAACCGGGTGGAGATGGGGGACACCTCGCTGGGCATCATCACCTCGGGCATCTCCTACGCCTACGCCAAGGAGGCCATGCCCAACGCGAGCTTCCTCAAGCTGGGGCTGACCTACCCCATCCCCGAGGCGCTGGTCCGGGATTTCGCCCAGCACGTGGAGCGGGTGGTGGTGGTGGAGGAGCTCGACCCCTTCCTGGAGGAGCAGATCCGCCTGCTCGGCATCGAGGTGGCCCACGGCAAGGACCTCTTCCCCATCGTCGGCGAGCTGGAGCCGAGCATGGTGATGGAGAAGCTCGGCGGGGTGAAGGCCGAGGTCCCGGCGCCGGCCGAGGGTCTCCCCACCCGCCCGCCGGTGATGTGCCCGGGTTGCTCCCACCGGGGTGTGTTCCACGTCCTGAAGAAGCTCAAGGTCTTCGTCGCGGGCGACATCGGGTGCTACACCCTGGGTGCCCTGCCGCCCTTCAACGCCATGCACGTCTGTCTGTGCATGGGCGGGTCCATCACCATGGCCCACGGCATCTCCAAGGTGATGGCCGGCTCCACCGACCCCCAGAACCGCACCGTGGCGGTCATCGGCGACTCCACCTTCTTCCACTCCGGGATCACCGGCCTCATCGACATGATCTGGAACGGCGGGAACTCGGTGGTGATGATCCAGGACAACCGGATCACCGCCATGACCGGGGGCCAGCAGACCCCGGGCACCGGCCACACCTTGATGGGTGCCGAGGCGCCCCAGATCGACGTGGAGAAGCTCGTCCTCTCCCTGGGCGTGAAGCCCGCCAACGTCCGCGTGGTGAACGCCTACGACCTCAAGCAGGTGGAGACGGTGCTCAAGGAGGAACTGGCCAAGCCGGAGCCCTCCGTGGTGATCACCAAGGACCCCTGCGTGCTCAACTACCGGGTCAAGGACCGGCCCATGAAGGTGGACCCCGAGGCCTGCACCGCGTGCAAGCAGTGCCTCCAGGTGAGCTGCATAGCCCTTTCCATGCAGGGGGAGGGGGACGAGCGAAAGGCCGCCATCGACCCCAACTTCTGCACCGGGTGCACGGTGTGTGCCCAGGTCTGCAAGTTCGACGCCATCCAGCAGGCATAGAGGGAGGACCCCATGAAGACGACGAACTTCTTGCTCTGCGGGGTGGGCGGGCAGGGCGTGCTCCTGGCGAGCACCATCCTCGCCAAGGCCGCGCTGCGGCAGGGCCTGGACGTGAAGGGCGGCGAGGTGCACGGCATGGCCCAGCGGGGGGGGGCGGTGGTCTCCCACATGCGCATCGGGGACAAGGTGTACTCGCCCCTGGTGCCCTTGGGGCACTGCGACTTCATGCTCGGCTTCGAGCCCCTGGAGGCTGCCCGCAACGCCCACTGGGTGCGCCCGACCGGCCTGCTCCTGTACAACACCTACCGCGTCAATCCCTCCACGGTGGCGGCGGGAATGGCCGAGTACCCGGAGGACCTGGACCAACGGTTGGAGGCCTTCCCGTGCCGCAAGCTCAAGGTCCCGGCCAGCGACCTCGCGCAGCAGGCCGGCGACATCCGCGCGGCCAACGCGGTCATGACGGGCGCCCTCTCCCGACACGTGGACTTCCCCCTGGAGGTCTGGGAGAAGGCGGTGGAGGAGAGCGTTCCCCCGAAGGTCCTGGAAATCAACCGCAGGGCCTTCCGGTTGGGGCGGGAGGCGGGGGGGTGATCCCCCCTTTTGTCCGAGCCGAGCCACATACCGGCGTTTGTCTGCTCTTCCCGTCGAAATGAGCTATGCTGGCGCCTCCTGTTTTCGTCTTGGATGCCGTATCAAACGTGTGGTAGGTTGAGAACGTCGTTTGATTCGCTGCGGGAGAGGCCCCTTCGGGCGTTGGACGGTCACACGGAAGCGAAAGGAGAGGAAGACATGATGCGCTGGAAGTTCTGGATGCCTCTTGCGGTGGTGGTTGCGGTACTAGGAGGGTTGGCAGGCGTCGGCGTGTGCCAGGAGAAGCCGAAGAATCCCCTGGAGGCCTGGAAGCCGAAGTTCGACCCGAGCGGCGCCAAGTACGTCATGAAGGTCTCCAACATCTCCCACCCCGTCATCGAAGGCATCGCGGTCGGGTACCGGATCCGGGATCGGCTCTGGGAGGAGACGAAGGGCCAGGTCTATTTCGACTTCTACCCCCTCGCGCAGCTCGGCGGCGAGGTCGAGGTGCTCAACCAGCTCGTCCTCGGTGCGGTCCAGGGGATGATGTGCTCCTCGGTGGCCGTCACCAACATCGCCCCGAAGATGGGCGTGGTGAACCTGCCGTTCCTCGTCAACTCCTTCGACAAGCTCGACAAGTTCGTGGGCAACAAGGAGTTGTTCGACCAGTTCCTGGCCAGCGCCGAGGACAAGGGCGTGATGGGCGTCGACATCTCGGGCTACGGCAACTACGGGTGGGCGACCACCAAGCCGGTCAAGAGCCTGGCCGACGCCAAGCCCCTGAAGTTCCGCATCGCCGAGGCGGCGGTCAACCAGAGCCTCTACAAGGCGTGGGGCCTAAACGCGGTGGTCATGCCGTGGCCCGACGTGCCGGTCGCGCTCAAGCAGGGGGTCATCGACGCGCTGGATCACACCCCCATGGTGTGCAACATCACGAAGAAGTTCGAGGTGGCGAAGTCCTTCACGCAGATCAACTACGCGCAGGGGCTGTTCATCCACCTCCTCAACAAGGGCTGGTTCAACAGCCTGCCTGCCGACCTCCAGAAGACGGTCCTCACCGTCATCCGCGAGGAGTGTGCCAAGACCCGCGTGCTCACCCGGGAGCAGGAGGATCGCGAGATCGCCAAGGCGAAGGAAGCGGGGATCGAGTTCTTCACGCTGTCCGACGCCGACATGGCGTCCCTGCGCAAGGACGGCGACGCGGTGCACAAGGAGTGGGCTGGCCAGATCGGCCCCGACTACCTGAAGAAGGTGCAGGACTTCCTGGGCTACAAGGCCATGTAGTCGAGTTCGCGGAGAGGGCCGGGGGCGCCAATCGACCCCCGGCCCTCCTTTCGTTTGGAGGGAGGGAGGATGTTCGACAGGACCCTGCGCTACCTCGACAAGGCGCTCACCTTCTTCGAGGAGTGGAGCCTGTTCCTGACGGTGATCGTGGCCCTCGTGACGCTCTTCGTGAGCGTGCTGACCCGGTACCTGATGACCTACACGATGACCTGGCCCGAGGAACTGGTGCGGGAGGTCATCATGTACACGACCTTCGTGGGCTGCGCCACGGCGGTGAAGAACCGGTCCCTGATCCGGATCGACGCCGTCCCCAACCTGTTCCCCTGGCTGAAGAAGCCGCTGGACTTCGTGAACCACGCGGCCGTGGGGATCTTCGCGGTCTTCGTCACCTACTTCGGGTGGCAGTTGGTGAAGCTCCAGTACATGACGAAGCAGACCACCATCATCCTGCGGATCCCGCAGGTGGTCCTCTACTCCATCATCCCGCTCATGGGCATCCTGATGCTCCTCCGCCTCGTCCAGGTCGTCACCGAGGACCTTCGGGGCCAACCCCTGCGCAAGTAGCTCCGCCCGTGACCGTCGCCCCCGACCAGCCCTGGAGAGGCCATGGATAGCACCATCTGGTACATGCTCTTGATCCTCCTCGGGGCGTTGGCGTCGACGGTCCCGGTCTACCTGAGCCTGTTCTTCACCGGCATCCTGGGGCTCGCGTTCTTCGCGCAGACCTCCATGCCGTTCGAGAGCCAGGCCATGCTCCTGGTGCAGGGCTTCTACAAGAGCATGGACAACTTCGCCCTCGTGGTCGTCCTGTTCTTCGTCCTGTGCGGCAACATCATGACCGCGGGCTCCATCGTCCAGCGGCTCATCAACTTCGCCAAGGCGGTGGTGGGGTTCATGCCCGGCGGCCTCGGCATGGCCGGGGTGATGGCCTGCGGCCTCTTCGGCGCGATCTCGGGGTCCACCGTGGCCACGGTGGTGGCC
>CAZGRT010000216.1:0-9291 GCA_964528225.1 uncultured Thermodesulfobacteriota bacterium
TTCCGCCCCCCGATTCCCTCCGACTCGGAATGGGGCTACCGGAACCGGGTCGGCCTCAAGGTGCGGGCTCTCGGCGGGCGGGTGGAGACCGGCTATTTCGCCCAGGGCTCCCACCGCCTCGTCCCGGTGGAGACCTGCCCCATCGCCCACCCCGCGATCCAGCGCTTCCTGACGCCTCTCCTCGGGTTCCTTCGATCCTTTCCTCCGGCCGTGGGCTCGCTTCCCCAGGTGGACGTGCAGGTGGACGGGCTCGGACGACTCTGGTCGGTGTTCCACCTCCTGCGGCCACTGGGCCCGGAGGACGGAGAGCGATTGCTGGAGTTCTCCCGGCAGACGGACTCGGAGGGGGTACTGCTCCAGGCTGGCCGGAAGGAGACGCTGACCACGCTCCACGGCGAGGGCCGGCGGATGCCCTTCCGGGTTCGGGCCTTCGGGGAGGAGTTGGGGTTCGGGGTTTCGCCCGGCGGATTCGTCCAGGCGAACTGGGCCGTGAACCAGGCACTGGTGGAAGAGGTGGCGGCCCTCTCGCCCCTGTACGAGGGGAAGGCCGCCCTCGATCTCTACGCCGGGGCCGGAAACTTCACCCTGCCCCTGGCGCTGCGGGCGTCGTCCGTGGTGGCGGTGGAGGGCTACCCGCCCGGGGCGCGGGACGCCGCGGCCAACGCGTCCGCGCACGGATTGGGCAACGTGGAGGTGCTGCCGCTGTCAGTCGCCGCCGGCCTCGATCGCCTCCGCGCCCGCGGCCCCCGGCCGGAGTTCGCGCTCCTCGACCCTCCACGCGAAGGCGCCGCCGAGGCCGTCGCCCCTCTCGCCGGCCTCGGGCCCGGGTACGTGCTCTACGTCTCCTGCTCGCCCCCGACCCTCGTGCGCGATCTAAAGCTCTTCCAGGCCGAGGGCTACCGGATCCAATGGATCCGCGCGGCAGACATGTTCCCGCAGACGGCCCACCTGGAGTCCCTGACGCTCCTCAAGAGGATCGCCGAGGGCCCCCCGTCGAACACCTCCGAGGCCAAGCCCCTCTCGTGCTCCGGGGGGCCGGCCGGCGCCCCTCAGCGGTAGTACCTGCCTCGGTAAGAACCGCGGTAGTAGCCGCCGCCGTAGTAGTAGTTGTTGTTGTCGCGGTCGCGGATGCGCTCCGCCTTGATCCGCAGGTCGTTCTGGTAGGCCGCAGCGTCCGCTTCCTTGCGGCGCTGCTCGTCGGCGATCCCTTCCGCTTCCCGCTGCGCAGCGAGGGCGTCCGCCTCCTCCTTGGACTCCGCCTGGACCGACTTCAGCACGTCCTGGTGCTTCAGGATGGCGTCCTTGGCGGCCGACTGGTTCACGTCCATGCCCACCGCGAACCCGGGCTTCACGAACTCGTACTTCGCCGGATCGACGTCCACGTAGATCTGGTCGTCGAAGACCGACGCGACCGTGCCGGTGCAGACGAACTCGCCGCTCGTGGAGAACACCGACACCTCCGCGTCCTGGTCGAATTCGCCCCGGAGGATGACCGCGACGAACCGGGGGCGAACTGCGGCCTTGCGCGATATCACGCCCGCGGCGGACGCGACGCGCTTTTCCCCGGTTGCCGGATCCGCCGGCCGGAACCACTTGGCGTGGAGCTTCTCCAGTTCACCGGCCTGCTTCATTGCCTGGACCGTCTCGTTGACGAAGTCCAGGAAGGCCTTGTCCCCCTGGCGCACGCCGAGCACGTACGGGATCTCGGCGATCTGGAACGGGAGCACTTCGTAACGGCCGCTCGCGAGCATCGGCAGCAGCACCGGGAGGAGCGACACGTCTCCCGCCCCGGCATCCACCTCCCCCGACTCGAGCGCCGCAAGGCCCTTCTGGTAGTCGTCGAACGGCACCACCGTGGAATTCGCCACGTCGGTCTTCACCACCTGCTCGGCAACCGTACCCTCGCCCACGGCGATCTTCTTCCCCAGCAGGTCCTGGAGCCCCTTCACCGTGCCCGTCTTGGCGATGAAGCCAACGCCGGTGCTCAGGTAGACGTCGCTGAAGTCGATGACCTTTCCGATGTCCGGGTTGGCCGTCAGGTTCGCGGCGACAATGTCGACGTTCCCGGACAACAACGACGGGATCCTCGTCTTCTGGTCCACCGGCCTCAGCTCAAGGCGGACACCGAGCTTGTCGGCGAGCGCTTGCACCACGTCCACGTCGTAGCCGATCAACTGGCCCGTCGACTGGTCGAGGAACCCGAAGGGCGGCACCCGGTACTTCACCCCCGCGACGAGCACACCCTTCTTCTTCACCTGGTCCAGGGTGCTCTCCGCTTGTGCGCCCCCTGCCAGGAGGCCGACGATAACGAGCCCGATGATGGTCGCCGTCACCTTTCGCATGCGTTCACTCCCCTCGAATGGATGTCCTGCCGCCCGCGCTTAAGCCTTTCGCCAGACCCGCCCCCGCATCCTCCCGGGGAAAGATCCGCGCAGACTTTCTCACAGCGCATCCCCTCCCGTCCAGCCCCCGACAGGGTTTCTCGCCGGAAGACGGAGATTTCCCGGCAGCCGAGCAGTCCAGCAAGATCGAGGCGCCAATATCTCATCGGCCGGGGGAATGTGAAAGGCCCTGCCTCTGCTGGGTTCCCATCCCGAAGACATTCGCGCCTCTACGGACTGATCGCCAGACCTGAACGCGCCGGGAAGCCTTGTGCGTGGCGGGTTTCGAACCCCAGGATAGCAGCGTGGCCGGAAGCACAACGCGCGAACGCAAGAAAGCAAAAAGCCCGGAAAACCGGGCTTTGCGAGCGATTGGAGCGGGAAACGGGATTCGAACCCGCGACTTCGACCTTGGCAAGGTCGCACTCTACCACTGAGTTATTCCCGCTCGGGCTTGGGACGCGGATTATGCCCAGGAGACCCCCTCGTGTCAACCCCGGGAACCGCGCCCTGCCTGCGGTATACGTCCATCACCTTGCGGACGTAGGCCTGGGTCTCCGGGTAGGGAGGGATGCCGCCGTACTTGTCCACGGCGCCCGGCCCGGCGTTGTACGCCGCGAGCGCCAGGTCGAGGCGGCCGTCGAAGCGCTCGACCATGGAGGCCAGGTAGCCGACCCCTCCCTGGATGTTCTCCCGGGGCCGGAAGGCGTTGGTCACACCCAGCTCCTCGGCGGTGCCGGGCATGAGCTGCATCAACCCCTGCGCCCCCTTCGGGGACACGGCCCTCGGGTTCTCACCCGACTCGACGTAGATCACCGCGCGCACCAGGCGCGGGTCGAGGCCGTAGCGTTCCGCCTCCCGTTCCACCGCCTCCCGCCAGGGCAGGACGGGCGGCGCCTCCCGGATGAAGATGGAGAAGTCGGCCTCGGTGGGCGCGTCGGTGAAGGAGGGGGAGCCGTCCGGCCCCCGGGAGGCGTAGATGTCCGCGCAGGCGACCCCGGGCAGGAGCGCCGCGGCCAGGAGGAGCGCCCCCTTACGAAGCGTTCTCATGGTTCCCCCGCTGGTCCTTGACCCAGACGCTTCCGGGGCGGCTCTTGGCGAGGCGCTTCAGCTGGGCGGCCACGTCCGCGACCTCCCCCGGGTGGCCGAACACGCGGTTCTCGCTGGTCACCATGGCGATGGAGAGGCTCATGAGCGGGAACGCGGCGCTGCGGCCCTTGCGGTCCTCGGTGACGAGGCTGCCCCGCTCCCGGTCCTCCCGGTCGTAGTAGTAGGGGACGATGCGGTCGAAGCGCTCGATGATGGCGTCGGCCACCGCCACGGCCCGCGGCGGCGTCGTGACCACGACGAAGTCGTCGCCGCCGATGTGCCCCACGAAGTCGTCCGGATTGCCGTGGGCGTGCACGCCCCCGAAGATCACGTCGGCCGTCTGCCGGATCACGCTGTCGCCCCGGGCGAACCCGTAGCGGTCGTTGAACGACTTGAAGTGGTCGATGTCGATGTAGAGCACGGCGAGCGGGAGGGCGTCGCGGAGCCGCTGCAGGAGGACCTGCTCGAGGCTCAGGCTCCCCGGCAGGCCGGTGGTGCTCGAAGCGCTCATCCCCAGGCGGGTCCTCTTGATGAGGCGGTCCATGCGCGCCCCGAGCTCCGTGATGCTGAAGGGCTTGGTCACGTAGTCGTCCGCCCCGAGCCCGAGCGCCCGGACCTTGTCCTCCTCGTCCTTGCGGGCCGAGAAGACGATGATCGGGATCAGGGCGGTGGTGGACTCGGCCTTCAGCGCGCGAATCACGTCGAACCCGTCCATGCGGGGCATGTTGATGTCGAGGAGCACGAGGTCGGGCCTAAAGCGCACCGCCTTCTCCACGGCCTCGGGCCCGTCGAAGGCGACGAGCGGGATCATGCCCATGCTGGACACGATGTGTGAGCCCAGGAGCACGATGCTGGCGTCGTCGTCCACGACGAGGACCCGCGGGATGCCCGTACCGGCCTCGCCACCGTCCTCGAAGGAGGCCCCGAGCGCCCGGAGCAGTTCCTCCGGGGCCACCGGCCGGCCCACGACGGCGCAGGGACCGCCGGGCGCGCCCGAACCCGCGGCCGGCTCGTGCCGGACCATCACGATCCGGCAGTCGCGGGAGGGCAGGTGGTGGCGGAGCAGCTCGTACACGGCGCCCACCCCGACGTCGGCCTCGTCCCAGAGGACCGCGCCGCCGGGCGCAGCCCGCAGCAGTTCCTGCGCGAAGTCCTCGGCCCGGGAGAAACAGCGGGCCTCGTACTCCTGCGCGGCCAGGGCCTCGGCCACGGGACGGGTCTCCGCTTCGGGCCCCAGGAGGAAGACGGCTCGCTTCCGGTCGTTCACGGGGGCGCCCTGGGGATGGAGCGGCGGTCCGCCGGGAGGCTCAGCGTGCAGACCGTGCCCTTGCCGAGCTCGCTCTCGAACTCGATGCTCCCGGCGTGCTCCTCCACGACGAGGTAGGCCTTCGCCAGACCCAGCCCGGCCCCACGGGTCTTGGAGGTGAAGAAGGGGTCGAAGATCTCGTCGAGGTCCTCCTCCGCGATGCCCACGCCCGTGTCCCCGATCACGACCCGGACCCAGCGCTCGGCGGACCGCAGTTCGGCCCGGATCTCGCCCCCCTGCGGCATGGCCTCGAAGGCGTTCTCGACGATCGCCTCGAAGGCCTCCCCCAGCAGTTCGGGATCTCCGTACACGAAGAACTCGTCGGCAGCCCCCTCGACGTGCACGGCCACGGCGTCGCCCTCCGTCCGCGAGCGCACCCGGTCCACGGCCTCGTCGAGCACCCGCCGTAGGTCCACGCGGCGGCACCGCGCCCGACTCTGTTTCGAGAAGAACGCGAACTCCTCGATGTCGCGCACCATCTGCTCGAGGCGCTCGACCTCGGCCACGATGACGTCCAGGTACCGCCCCTGCCGGCTGTCCTCCTCGAACTCCTCCCGGAGCTTTCGCGCGAAGCCGCCGATGGAGATCATCGGGTTGCGCACCTCGTGGGCGACGCCCTCCACGACCCGTCCCAGGCTCGCGAGGCGCTTCGACTCAAAATAGCGCTTCTCGAAGGCCTTCTGCTTGGTCAAGTCGCGAAGCGCCAGGATCAGGTGCCCCTTGAGCGGCTGCTCCACCGCCACGACGCTCGTCAGCACCGGGCCGTTGCGCCCCTGCAGTTGGATCTCCCCCTCGTACCCCATCGCACCACTCGCGTCGCTGCGCACCGCTCCCAGCCAGTGGGCGCGCACCTCCGGAACGGCGAGGTCCTCGAGTGGCGTCCCCAGCACATCCGCCTCGCTCCGGCCCAGCATGCGCACGGCCGCCTGGTTCAGGGCCCGGATCTTGCCGTCGCCGTCGGCGTGCACCATGGCGACAGGCGCCGTGCGGAAGAGCCGGCCCAGGTTCTGCACTCCCTCCCGCGGCGGTGAGCTTCCGGTTTCGTACACCCGGCGCTGCTGTTCGGCACGGCGGAGGTGGATCTCCAGCGACTCGATCAGCCGTGCCTCCCGGAAGGGCTTGGTGAGGTAGTCGTCCGCCCCCAGACGGACCGCCTCGATCGCCGTCTGTTCCGAGCCGTGTCCCGTCAGGACGATGACCACGGTTTCCGGACGGGCGCGCTTGACGTGCCTCAGCACCTCGAGCCCGTGAACTTCGGGGATGTTCAAGTCGAGGATGATCCCGTCCACGCTCTCCGAGCCGAAGACCCGGACGGCCTCGAGACCGTCGAACGCGGGGGCGCACTCGTAGCCGTGGCGCACGAGGGCATCGGTGACCAGACCGCTGATCACCCGGCTGTCCTCGACGACCAGCAGCCTGCGTCCCATCGGTTGTCCGGTCGGCACGCGGGGCTACCGCACCGCCCCGCCCGCCCGGCTGCGCGGAGGTCGGTGGGAAGATCGTGCGTGGGAAGGAGGGTGCCCGGAAGGAAGGGGGCGCCCCGCCGCGCGGGGCTCGCCCCCGGTTTCAACTTCTAGATGTCGTCCGTATGGCAGCACTTGAATTTGGGCTTTCCGGAACCGCACTCGCAAGGAGCGCCGTGGCACTTGGCGAACGACTGCTTCGACCCGCAAGGGCAAAGCTCCACCATAGAATCGTTCACCTGGCAGCCCATCTTGAGCGTATTCGCCTCGGTGTGCTCGTGAAACTTCTTCGTCAGGTCAGCCATAGGGGGTCTCCTTTCCCGTGTCAGAGGGTTGCGGGCACCAAGGTATCAGCGGTTGCCGGGTCGGCAAGCCGTGCGAGCACTTCTCCCGCCTCCGCCGCCGATTCCACCGACGGCGGTTCGGAGAGCCGGAACCCCAGGAAGCGGACCGAAGCCCGCCTCGCCGCCTCCCGGTCGATCTCCGCATCGCCCACGTAGAGGGCATCCTCCGCGGACACGCCGAAGTGGTCCAGGGCCCGGAACAGCAGGTCCGGGTGCGGCTTGGGCCGGGCCACGTCGCGAATGCCCACCAAGAGATCGAGGAGGTCGAGAAGCCCCACCGCGCGCAGCACCGACCGGGCACTCACGCCCCGGTTCGTGGCCACGGCCACGGGGCCGAACGACCTCCACCAGCGGAGCACGTCCCCCCACCCCGGCTCCGGTTCCACGAGGCGTGCAAAAGGCTCGTACTCCAGACCGAGCGCGAACTCCCGCGCCGAGTCTCGGAGCGCCGCCGGGAAGAAGGCGTCGATCACCTGGGGGGTGGAGAGCGTGTGGAGCTTCGAGAACGTGGCCCGATCGCTGCGCGAGACCACGGGAAGCCCGAACGCCTCGAACAGCGCGTTGTAGTACGCCAGGTTCGCCGCCTCCGAACGGATGAGGACGCCGTCGCAATCGAGCAGCAGGAGACGCACGGGGCGGGCGGGGACCGGCATGGTCGGAAGGATACCCACAAGGTCGGAACCGGGGCAACCGGTCCGGACAGGTCCTCCGGGCGGGTGCGCGGACGCGCCGGAGCACCTGGGGCGGGCGTCGGGTACGGAAGGGCTTCGGAAGAAGAAACCCTACTGTGTTCAATGGGTTTCGCGCTCGTCGGCCGCGTCCGCGCCGCGTTGACTTCCCGTGAACCCTTCTCCTATAATCCGCGCCGCTTAATGTCCCGACCCTGTTCTTTTGATGCGAGGGAGGAGGTACCGCCGTGGGCGAGTCCGTGAGCCGGTTTCAGGAATCCCTTCTCGACCCGAAGACCTTCAGCGTCACCTGGGAGCTCGTGCCCGGACGCGGGTCTTTCGAGAAGGCGCAGGAGGTGGTCATCGCTTCCGCCGAGCAGGCGGCGAAGGGCGGGAAGGTCCACGCCCTGACGATCACCGACAACCCGGGGGGCAACCCGGCGATCTCGGCGGAGATGCTGGGCGCGGAGATCTTGAAGCTCGGCGTCGAGCCGCTGGTGCATTTCACGTGCAAGGACAAGAACCGCAACCAGCTCGAGGGCCTGCTCTACGGAATGGAGCGCTCGGGCGTCCGCAACCTGCTCGTGATGACGGGCGACTACACCTACAGCGGCTACCAGGGACGTTCGAAGCCGGTCTTCGACCTCGACCCCACCATGCTCCTGCACATGATCACGGATCTGGACAAGGGCCTGGAGGTGCCGGTCTTCAAGGGCACGGCCAAGCTGGCCCCGACCCACTTCTTCGCCGGAGCGGCGGTGAGCCCGTTCAAGGCCGTCGAGTCCGAACAGATGGGCCAGTACTACAAGCTCAAGAAGAAGCTCGAGGCCGGCGCGGGGTTCATCGTCACGCAGTTGGGGTACGACGCCCGCAAGTTCCAGGAAGCCCTCCTGATGGTGAAGCACCTCGGCTTCGGGCACGTGCCGGTCATCGGCAACGTGTACCTGCTGCCCCTGGGCGCAGCGAAGCTGATGAACCGCAACGGGCTGCCCGGCTGCGTGGTCACCAACGAACTGGTTGCCGCGATCGAGAAGGAGTCCCAGGCGGAGGACAAGGGCAAGGCGAAGCGCCTCGAGCGGGCGGCGAAGATGTACGCGTTCATGAAGGGGATGGGTTTCGCCGGCGTGCACATCGGCGGCCATGGCATGAAGTACGAAGACGTCGAGGTGATCATCGAGCAGGGCGAGGCCCTCGTGCCCAACTGGCCCGACCTGGTGGGGGAGTTCCACTTCCCCCAGCCCAACGGCTGGTACTACTTCGAGCGCGATGCGAAGACCGGCCTGAACACCGAGACCCCGCTGGACCGCGCCTCCGACCGTCCGGCCGCGCCGCTCGGCTACAAGGCGTTCAAGGTGCTCCACAACGCGATGTTCGAGAAGGAAGGCTCGCTTTTCAAGCCGATGCAGGCTCTGGCGAAGGCCGTGGACGGGTCCATCCTGGAGCACGCCTTCACGCGGGTTGAACACCTGATGAAGGTGGTCACCAACGAGTGCATGCACTGCGGCGACTGCGGGCTGTTCGACATCGCCTACCTCTGCCCAACGAGCCAGTGCCCCAAGGGACAGCGCAACGGCCCGTGCGGCGGGAGCTTCGAGGGCTGGTGCGAGGTGTACCCGAAGGAGAAGCAGTGCATCTACGTGCGCGCCTATCCGCGGCTCAAGAGCCACGGCGCGGAGGACACGCTGGGCTCCTACCACGTGGCCCCGGTCAACTACGATCTGCTGTGGACGTCCTCGTGGCTGAACTTCTACCTGGGACGCGACCACACGGCGAAGCGCCTGGGCATCCAGCCCCCGGCCAAGAAGTAGCGGAGTCCCCGCCGGGACGGACGCGGACGACGGAGGGGAGGCCCCGGGGCCTCCCCTCTTCCTTTCCAACCACCGGGGAGGGGACGCGAGTGGGCCGGACCTCCATCGTTCTCGTGGAACCCATGTACGGGGGCAACCTCGGCAGCGCGGCCCGGGCCATGGCGAACTTCGGCCTCGACGACCTCGTCCTCGTCAACCCAGCGCCGGCGGCCCTCGCGGACCCGGCCCTGGA
>CAZGRT010000217.1:0-4674 GCA_964528225.1 uncultured Thermodesulfobacteriota bacterium
GCGGTCCGCGTTCGGGTGGGGACCGCGCTCGAGCACCTGGCCGACCACCACGTCCTCGATGCCCTCGCCCCGGCGCTCCACCGCCCCGACCTCGAGCCCCGCCAATGTGAGGCGGTGCGCCAGATCCTCGGCCGGGAGGTCTACGTCGACGTAGGCTTTGAGCCAGTCGAGGCTGATTCTCATGGGTCGCTCAGGCGAAGTGCGACAGGAAGCGCACGTCGTTCTCGTAGAAGAGCCGGATGTCGTCGAGGCCGTACTTGAGCATCGCGATGCGCTCGACGCCGAGGCCGAAGGCGAACCCCTGCACCGCCTCGGGGTCGTAGTCCACGAAGCCGTACACCGCGGGGTCCACCATCCCCGAGCCGAGCACCTCGAGCCATCCGCTGCCCTTGCACACCCGGCAACCCGCCCCGCGGCAGAGCACGCAGCGGATGTCCACCTCGGCGCTCGGCTCCGTGAAGGGGAAGTAGCTCGGCCGCAGGCGCACGGAGGTCTCCGGGCCGTAGTACCGGTGCACGAACTCGGTGAGGGTGCCCTTGAGGTCCGCGAAGGTGACCCCGCGGTCCACGAGAAGCCCCTCCACCTGGTGGAACATGGGAGAGTGGGTGGTGTCGGAGTCGCAGCGGTACACCTTGCCCGGGGCCACCACCTTCACGGGGGGGTCCCGCGACTCCATGACCCGCACCTGCACCGGCGAGGTGTGGGTGCGCAAGACCACGCCCGGCGCCACGTAGAAGGTGTCCTGCATGTCGCGCGCCGGGTGGTCGGCGGGGATGTTGAGCGCCTCGAAGTTGTAGTACTCGAGCTCGACCTCGGGGCCTTCCACCACGGAAAAGCCCATCCGCACGAAGATGTCCAGGATTTCCCGGACGACCAGCGTGACGGGGTGGAGCCCGCCCCGGTGGGGGGCGCGTCCGGGGCGGGTGACGTCCACCGCCTCCCTGGCGAGCCTGGCCCCGGACTGGACCCCGCGAAGCTCCGCCTCGCGCTCGCCCAGGGCACCCTCGATGGCGGCCTTGACCCGGTTCGCCACCTTGCCGACCTCCGGGCGCTCCTCGGAGGTGAGGCTCCCCATGTCGCGCAGGCATGCGGTCAGGGCCCCCTTTCGGCCCAGGTACGCGACCCGCACGCCCTCCAACGCGGGGAGGTCGGAGGCGGACGCGACCCGCGACAGGGCCTCGGCTTCCAGGGCCTGGAGCTTGTCCTTCACGGCGAAACCACCTGGACCGCCACGCAGGGGCGGATCAGCGAGGGGCGGCGAACTGTTGGACGAGACGGGTGAAGTCCTCCGGGTGGAAGACCGCGATCTCGGCCAGCATCTTCCGGTTGAGTCCCACGCTCGCCTTGTTCAGGGCGTCGATGAGCCGGCTGTAGGAGGTGCCGTTCATCTTTGCGGCCGCGCCCACGCGGGCGATCCACAGGCGCCGGAACTCGCGCTTCCGCGCCTTCCGGTCCCGGTACCCGTATGCCCAGGCCCGGTGGAGGGCCTCGGTGGCCGAGCGGAGAAGGCGGCGGCGGCCGCCCACGAATCCCTTGGCCTGCTTGAGGATCTTGTTGCGCCGGCGCCTCGACGGCACCGCCGGTTTGATGCGTGCCATGGCTTTCTCCTCGGTGGAAGGACCCCGTCGGTGGCCCGGTGGGGCCGCCTATCCCCCAGGCACATGGCCGGCCCGGGGATGAGGCTCACTCGTGCGGGGGCGTGTACGTGTCGGTTCGTGTCAGGCGTAGGGGAGGAGCAGGCGGAGGGCGCGCTCGTTGGTCGCGTCGACCATGCCCGGACCCCGCAGGTGCCTCTTGCGCTTGCGATCCTTGCCCCCCAGGATGTGGCTCCGGAACGCCTTTCGGTGCTTGAGCCTGCCGCTCGCCGTGAACTTGAAGCGCTTGGCGGCCGCGCGCTTGGTCTTCATCTTGGGCATGGGACTCCCTCCTAGGCCGGCGGCTTGCCGGCGGGCTTGCCCACCGGGGCAAGCATCATGAACATCGTTCGCCCCTCGCGCCGGGGCGGCGCCTCGACCTTCGCGATCCCGTCGAGGTTCTGCACCATCCGCTCGAGGCGCTCTAGGCCCCGCTCGGGAAGGGTCACCTCTCGGCCCCGGAACATCACCGTGACCTTGACCTTGTCCCCCTCTTCCAGGAACTCCTTCACCTTCTTCAGCTTCACCTGGAAGTCGTGTTCCTCGGTCTTGGGGCGAATCTTCACCTCCTTGACCTGGATGACCACCTGCCGCTTCTTGGCCTCCGCGGCCTTCTTGGCCTGGTGATACTTGAAGCGGCCGTAGTCCATGATCTTGCAGACCGGCGGCTGGGCCAGGGGCGCCACTTCCACCAAGTCCAGCTCCAGTTCCTCCGCCATGGCCAGGGCCTTCTCCACGGGCAGGATTCCGAGCTGGTCGCCTTCGGGTCCGATGGCTCGCACTTCCCGGACCCGGATCATGCGGTTTATGCGGGGTTGGTCTGCGATGTCACACCTCCTGGGCTGTCGCGGAAGGGACGATCCCTTCTCGGGGAAGACGCGGAACGGCCTCGCCTTCGAGCCGCCGAACGAATTCGTCGAGGGGCGTCAGGGGGAGCGCTTCGCCGCTGCGAAGCCGGGGGGACACCCCCTCCTCCGCGACCTCCTTGTCCCCCAACACGGCCATGTAGGGGATCTTCTGGAGCTGGGCCTCCCGGATCTTGTAGCCCAGCTTCTCGTTCCGGTCGTCCAGTTCCACCCGCACGCCCCGGGCGCGCAAAATCCCCTGCACCTTCTTGGCGTAGGGGAGGTGACGGTCGGTGATCGGCAGGAGGACGACCTGCACCGGAGCGAGCCAGGTGGGAAAGGCCCCGGCGAAATGCTCGATGAGAATCCCGATGAACCTCTCGATGGAACCCAGGATCACACGGTGGAGCATCACGGGCCGACGACGTTCTCCGTCCGGGGCCACGTAGGTGAGGTCGAAGCGCTCCGGCAGCGTAAAATCGGCCTGGATTGTAGCACACTGCCACCTTCTGTCAAGCGCGTCCTTGAGCTTGATGTCGATCTTCGGGCCGTAGAAAGCGCCGTCTCCCTCGTTCACCGCGTAGGGGATCCCGTGGGTCTCCAGGGCCGACCGCAGGGCGTCCGTCGCCCGGTCCCACGCCTCGTCGTCGCCAATGGACTTCTCCGGGCGGGTGGAGAGCTCCACCTCGTATTCGAAGCCGAACAGGCCCATCACGTCCTTCACGAACCCGAGGATGCCCGCGATCTCGTCGGGCAACTGCTCCGGGGTGCACAGGAGGTGGGCGTCGTCCTGGGTGAAGCCGCGCACCCGGGTCAGCCCGTGGAGGACGCCCGATTTCTCGTGGCGGTACACGGTGCCCAGCTCGAAGAACCGCAGCGGCAGGTCGCGGTAGGAGCGGATCTTCGACTTGTAGATGAACATGTGGGCGAGGCAGTTCATGGGCTTGATCCCGTAGGCCTGCCCCTCCACCTCCGTGAAGTACATGTTCTCGCGGTAGTTGTCGTAGTGGCCGGAGCGCTCCCAGAGCTCCTTGCGCAGGAGCTGGGGTCCCATGACGATCTGGTAGCCGCGCCGCAGGTGCTCGCGCCGCTCGAAGTCCTCGAGGATCGTGCGCAGCAGGGCCCCCTTGGGGTGCCAGATCACCAGGCCCGGCCCCACCTCGTCGTCGATGGAGAACAGCTCCAGCTCCCGGCCGAGCTTCCGGTGGTCTCGCTTCTTGGCCTCCTCCAGGATCTCCAGGCGCCGCTTGAGCGACTTCTCGTCGGCGAAGGCGGTCCCGTAGATGCGCTGGAGCATGGGGTTGTGCTCGTCGCCGCGCCAGTAGGCCCCGGCGACCGAGAGCAGCTTGAAGGCCCGGACCTTCCCCGTGGTAGGAACGTGGGGGCCCCGGCACAGGTCGGCGAAGTCGCCCTGGGAGTACACCGAGATGGTCTCGCCTTCCGGAAGCTCCCGAACCAGCTCCACCTTGTAGGACTCCCCCCGGTCGGCGAAGAACCGGACGGCCTCGTCCCTGGGCAGTTCGCGACGCTCGACGGGCAGATCCTCGGCCACGATGCGGCTCATCTCCGCCTCGATGGCCTCCAGATCTTCGGGCCGGAACGGCCGCGGCGCATCGAAGTCGTAGTAGAACCCGTCCTCCGTGGCCGGGCCGATCCCGAGCTTCACCGGCCCGAAGAGGCGGCCCACCGCCTGGGCCATGAGGTGGGCGGTGGAGTGGCGCAGCACGTCGAGCCCTTCGGGCGTGGACGCCGTGACGAGCCGCAGCGCGCAATCGGCGACCAGGGGCGTGTTCAGGTCGGCGGGGCGGTCGTCCACCTCGGCCGCCACCGCGTCCTGGGCGAGGCGCCTCCCGATGGACTCGGCGATCTGGCCCGGGGTGGTCCCCGGAGCGACATCCTTCACGCTGCCGTCCGGCAGCGTCACGCGAACCGGCATGCTCTCATCCCCTGTGCGGCGGGCGGCTCCGAAAAAAGAAAGGCACCGGTGGACCGTCCACCCGTGCCCTTCGCGACCGACTCGGACCAGCAGGACTGGTAGGCACGGGCGGGATTGAACCGCCGACCTCCTGCGTGTCGGGCAGGCGCTCTCCCACTGAGCTACGTGCCTCTGCAGTCCGTCGTCCACACGGCTCCGGCACTCCTGGCTCCGAAGCCGCATCTCTATACCAAGGGGATTTCGACGGTGTCAAGCGCAA
>CAZGRT010000218.1:0-5046 GCA_964528225.1 uncultured Thermodesulfobacteriota bacterium
CCTGGGGTGCCGGCGCTGCTCCATCGCCCTGACGTTGCACCGGTCGCGGGGCCCCTCCGACCTCCTATGCCACCACTGCGGTGTGCGCCGGGCGCCCCCCGAGACGTGTCCCTCCTGCGGCTCCCCTGACCTGGCGGCCGCCGGCGCCGGGACGCAGCGCCTCCTGGAAGAGGCCCTCGGGCTCTGGCCCTCGGCCCGGATCGTCCGGCTCGACCGGGACACGGCCGCCTCCGGCCCCGCGGTGATCCGGTCGGTCCATCAGGGGGAGGTGGACATCCTGGTGGGCACCCAGATGGTCGCCAAGGGGCACCACTTCCCGCGGCTGACGGCGGTGGGGGTGGTGGACGCCGACCTGTCGCTCCACTTCCCCGACTTCCGGGCGGCGGAGCGGACGTTCCAGCTGCTCATGCAGGTGGCGGGCAGGGCGGGCCGGGAGAGACTGGAGGGGAGGGTCCTGCTCCAGACCCGGAATCCCCACCACCCTGCCCTCGCCGCCGCGGCCCGGGGGGACTACGAGGCCTTCGCCCGGGGCGAACTCGAGGCCCGGCGGGAGGCCAGGTTCCCGCCCTTCCGGCGCGTGGCCCTGGTGCGGGTCTCCGCGCCCGCCGAGGCCGACGGGCAGGGGGCCGCGACCGAGGTGGCCGAGCGGGTCCGGGCAGCCGCGGCACGGGGGGAGGTGGAAATCCTCGGCCCGGCCCGCGCCCCGATCGAGCGGGTCCGGGGGCGGTGGAGGTACCAGATCTTCCTCCGGGGGCCGGGTCCCGAGGCCGGGCCGGTGCAGCAGGTGCTGCGTCGGTTGCGGGCGGTGCGGGTCGGGTCCCCGGCCGCGGACGTTCGCGTCCAGGTGGACGTGGACCCCGTGTCCTTCCTGTGATCGCGCCGGGTCGGGGGGGCCGGATCCGGGGCCGTCGGCGCCGGCGGGGGGGAGGGGCCTCGCTTGAAATCGGCTCGTCGAGGGTCTAAGGTATGCCGTCCGTCGGCCCTGGAGGGAGGCGGAGCTTGCAGGGAAACGAGGTGGTGGACGCCCTGGTCCTGCGGGGCGCGAGAGGCGTTGGGGATCGGGGGTTCCGTCTCCTGGTCGACGCGTTCGGCTCCGCCGGGGCGGTGCTCGCCGCCCCCCCCGAGGCCGTGCGCTCGGCGTGCGGTGCCTCCGAGGAGCTGATCCGTGCCCTTGGCCAGGCGCCCGCGTCCCGGGCTGCGGCGGTCGAGGAGGTCCGGAGGGCGGCCGCCGCGGGGTTCACCCTGGTCCCTTACGGAGACCCGCACTACCCGAGCCTCCTGGCGCAGATCCCCGACCCTCCCGCCGTCCTCTACCTGGCCGGCTCCCTGGAGCCCGAAGACGAGTTCTCGGTCGCGGTGGTGGGAAGCCGACGGGCGAGCACCGCGGGCTGCCGGTTCGCCCGGCGGCTGGCCCGGGACCTCGCGGCTGCCGGGGTGACGGTGGTCAGCGGGCTGGCCCAGGGGATCGACGCCGCGGCCCACCAGGGCGCCCTTGAGGGCGGGGGCCGGACCCTGGCGGTCTTCGGGGCCGGTCTGGACGTGATCTATCCCGGCTGGAACGCGGAGTTGGCCGCCGCCGTGCGGCGATCGGGAGCCTGGCTCAGCGAGCTGCCGTTGGAGAGCGAGCCCCGGCCCCACCACTTCCCCCGGCGTAACCGCATCATCAGCGGTCTGACCCGGGGGGTGGTCGTGGTGGAGGCCGCCGAGCGCAGCGGTTCCCTCATCACGGCGCGGTCGGCCCTGGACCAGGGGCGGGAGGTCTTCGCGGTGCCCGGCTTGCCCGGGGCTTTCAACTCCCGGGGCGCCCACGGACTGCTCCGGGAGGGGGCGAAGCTGGTGGAGTGCGCCGAGGACGTCCTCGTGGAGCTCCGGCCGTCCTCCGGGATGACGGCGAGGCCAGCGGCGGCGCGGCCGGGGGCCGGAGGGGGCGCGGGGCCGACCGGTTCGGCGAGGCTCCTGTGGGAGGCCCTGGAGGATCAGCCTCTGCACATCGACGAGGTGTCGGCCAAGGCCGGGTTCTCGCCGGCGGAGGCTGCCGCGGGCCTGATGGAGCTGGCTTTGGAGGGGCACGCCGAGGAGTTTCCCGGGAAGCGCTACGCGCGGTGTCGGACGCAGGGGTGAGGGAGGCGGGATGAAGGGACGGATGTTCGACGTGGTCGCGTACATCACGCGTCAGTACGGCCCGGACGGCGGCGAGGTGGAGGACCCGCAGGGGCTCCGCAACGAACTGCTCGACGCCGGGTTCGAGGAGGACGACGTGGAACGGGCCCTGGCCTGGCTCCGGCGGCTGCGCCGCCGGGCGGCCGCCCCGGCGTCCCCCGCGCCCGGCCACGCCATCCGCCTTCCCACGTGCGAGGAGGGGCGCAAGCTTTCTACGGCCGCCCGGGGGCTCCTGCTCCGCCTCGAGCGGGGGGGGCTCATCGACGCTCCCATGCGCGAGACGGTCTACGAGCGCGCCCTTACGCTGGACGAGCCGGAACTCGGAGTGGAGGAGCTCCGGGTCCTCGTGGCGCTTCTCCTAAAGGCGACCCCGGGCTGCGACGACCGGGTCGTGGAGCGGCTGCTGGCAGGGGACGTCGAGGGGATATACCACTGAGAACGCTTTCCCCCGCGGGGCGCCGGGCGACCGTCTGCCCCGCCCGCCTCCCCGGTTCCCGCAAGGATTTCGAACCAGATGCCGCCGGCGCGCACGGGGTCGTGCGCCGCCGGGCGGCCCTTTGCTGAGAGCGATGGTTTCCGAATGCCCAAGTCGTTGTTGATCGTCGAGAGCTCCGCCAAGGCCCGTACCCTGCGGGGGTACCTGGGGAAGGACTTCCGGGTGGAGGCCAGCGTGGGGCACGTCAAGGATCTGCCCAAGAACGAGCTCGGCGTGGACGTGGAGAAGGGGTTCACGCCGGAGTACAGCGTCATCCGGGGGAAGGGGAAGGTCCTGCAGCAGCTCAAGCAGGCGGCCCAGGCGGTGGACGCCGTGTACCTGGCGCCGGACCCCGACCGGGAGGGCGAGGCCATCGCGTGGCACATCGCCGAGGAGATCCGGCCCCGGAAGGGCACGAAGCCCATCTACCGGGTCCTGATCAACGAGATCACGAAGAAGGGGGTCCAGGAGGCCCTGGCCAAGCCCCGCGAGATCGACGCCAACCGGTACAACGCGCAGCAGGCCCGGCGCATCCTGGACCGGCTGGTCGGCTACCAGGTGAGCCCCCTCCTGTGGAAGAAGGTCCGCCGGGGCCTCTCGGCCGGCCGGGTCCAATCGGTGGCCCTGCGGCTGGTGGTGGAGAGGGAGCGAGAGATCCAGGCGTTCCGCCCCGAGGAATACTGGACCCTGGACGTGGTCCTGGAGGGCTCCAAGGCGCCCGCGTTCACGGCGAGGCTCCGGAAGATCGAGGGCAAGACGGCGAAGCTGTCGAACCGCCAGGAGGCGGAGGCGGTCCGGTCCGACGCGGCGGAGCAGGCCTTCCGGCTCGACCGGGTGGAGAAGAAGGAGAAGCGCCGCCATCCCGCCCCGCCGTTCATCACCTCCACCCTGCAGCGCGAGGCCTTCCGCAAGCTTCGGTACTCCGCCAAGAAGACGATGTCCGTGGCGCAGCGGCTCTACGAGGGGATCGAGGTGGAGGGCCAGCCGACCGGCCTCATCACCTACATGCGCACCGATTCGACGCGGTTGTCGGCCGACGCGGTGGAGGCGTGCCGGGAGCTCGTCCGACAGGCGTACGGCCCGGAGTTCCTGCCCGAGCGCCCGGTGGCGTACCGGGCCAAGAAGGGGGCGCAGGACGCCCACGAGGCGATCCGGCCCACCTCCATGGACCTCCCGCCCGAGCGGCTGCGGCCCCACCTGGACGCGGACCAGTACCGGCTCTACAAGCTCGTGTGGGACCGCTTCGTGGCCTGCCAGATGAAGCCCGCGCTCTACGACCAGACGGTGTTCGACGTGGGGGCCGGCCGCTACCAGTTCCGCGCCACCGGCTCGATCCTGAAGTTCCTCGGCTTCATGGCGGCCTACGTGGAGGGCACCGACGACCTCCGCGCGGGCGCCGAGGACGACGAGGGGGAAGGCAAGGCCCTCCCGGACCTCCGGGAAGGGGAGGCGCTCCGACCCGCGGCCGGCGCCGAGAGCCTCCGGGCCGACCAGCATTTCACCGAGCCGCCCCCCCGCTTCACCGAGTCGACCCTGGTGAAGGAACTGGAGGAGAAGGGCATCGGGCGGCCCTCGACCTACGCCCAGATCCTATCCACCCTGCGGGACAAGGACTACGTGAAGATGGCCGAGCGCCGCTTCGCGCCGACCGACCTGGGGGTGCTGGTCAACGACCTCCTCGTCCCCGCCTTCCCCCAGGTGTTCGACGTGGGTTTCACCGCCCAGATGGAGGCGGAGCTCGACCGCGTGGAGGAGGGGACCCGCCAGTGGCAGGACCTGCTCCGCGATTTCTACGGGCCGTTCCGCCAGGCCGTGGAGCACGCGGGGGAGAGGATGCCGAACCCGAAGGCCGAGGCGGAGCCGACCGACCTGGCGTGCGAGCGCTGCGGCAAGACCATGGTGATCCGGTGGGGGAGGAACGGGTTCTTCCTGGCCTGCTCCGGTTACCCCGAGTGCCGGAACACGAAGGAGTTCGAGCGCACGGGCGACGGCGGGGTCGAAGTGAAGGAGGGGGAGAAGACCGGCGAGAAGTGCCCGGCGTGCGGTGCCGACCTCGTCGTGCGCCACGGCCGCTTCGGACGGTTCGTCGCGTGCAGCACCTACCCGGAGTGCCGCCACACCGCCGCGGTGGCCACGGGAGTCGCCTGCCCGAAGCCCGGGTGCGGCGGCGAGGTGGTGGAGAAGCGCAGCAAGAAGGGCAAGACCTTCTACGGGTGCAACCGGTTCCCGGCCTGCGACTACGCGCTTTGGGACCGGCCCGTGCCCCGCCCCTGCCCCTCCTGCGACCACCCGTTCCTGGTGGAGAAGACCGGGAGCCGCGCCGGGCCGCTGCAGTGCCCGCGCAAGGGCTGCGGCTACCGGGGTACCGGAGAGGGCTGAAGGGGGCCTCGCCCGAGCCTGGGTCCCCCCCC
>CAZGRT010000219.1:0-2620 GCA_964528225.1 uncultured Thermodesulfobacteriota bacterium
CCGGCGTCGGCTGCAGGCGCTGCAGGAGTTCACCGAACTCGGCGCGGGCTTCCGGATCGCCACCCACGACCTCGAGATCCGGGGCGCCGGGGAACTGCTGGGGAAGGCCCAGTCGGGCCAGATGGCGGCCATCGGCTTCGAACTCTACACCGACCTGCTGGAGGACGCGGTCCAGCGCCTCCGGGGCGAGCCCGCGGACCGGGCTCCCGAGCCCGAGATCCGCCTCAAGGTGCCCGCCCACTTCCCCGTCGACTACGTGGAGGACCCCCGCCAGAGGCTCGTCCTCTACGAGCGCCTGACCCGCACGCAGGACCCCGCGGAGTTGGACGAGTTCCGCTACGAGTTCGTCGACCGGTACGGCCCCGTGCCGCCCCCCGTGGAAAACCTCATCGAGGTGATGAAGATCCGCCGGGCTCTCGTGGCGATGCGGGCCACCGCGTTCGACTACACGGGACGCGAGCTGGTGCTGGCCTTCGACGAGAAGCCCCGGGTGGACCCCGAGCGGGTGCTGGAGCTGCTCCGTGCCGACCCCGCCGCCTACCGGGTGACTCCCGACAACCGGGTGATATGGCTCACGGGCCCGCTGCCGCCGGACCGGGTCCTGCCGGAGGCCTGGGAGTTGTTGAACCGCCTGGGGTGATATGCTAGCGTCGAACGTTCGTTTTGCCGCCGCCGTGCCCGCGGCGTTCGAGGTGGAGATGAAGCGCTGGTTGGCTGTCGCCCTGTTGCTTTCGCCCCATTGGGCGCAGGCCGCCCTCGTGGACGGTGTGGCCACCGTGGTGGACGGGCGCGTCATCACGCGGAGCGAGGTGAGCGACTCCGTCGCGCTCGCCAAACGCACGGGTCTCCGGGGCGGAGATGAGGAGCGGGACGCGCTGGAGGAGCTCATCGAGCGGTCCCTGGTGGAAGCCGAGGCCCGGCGGCTCGGCGTCGAGGTGACCGACGCGGAGGTGGAGCAGGCGGTCTCGGAGATCCGCAGCCGCAACGGGCTCGACCCCGAGGCCTTCCGGGCGGCGCTGGCCGGCCAGGGGATGGAGTGGGACGTCTACCTCGCCGAGGTGCGCGCCCAGATCCTCCGGATGAAGCTGGCCGGCCGGGTGCTGCGCTCCAAGCTCGAGGTTGGCGACGAGGCCCTGCGCGAGTTCTACCTCAAGAACGTGGCGGATTTCTGCGAGTCGGATTCCCTGCGCCTGTACCACATCCAGGCTTCGGGACCGGAGGGGAGGGCCCGCGCCGAGGAGATCCGGGCCCGCGTCGCCGCCGGCGAGGACCCCGAGAAGGTGGCCCGGGACGGGGAGGCGGTCGGCGCGGGAGACATGGGCTACGTGCTCGTGCACAACCTGTCGGAGGACGTGCGCAGGGCGCTCGAGAAGATCCCCACCGGCGGCGTGACGCCGGTGGTCGAGATGCAGGGCTCCTGCAACCTGTTCTTCGTGGCCGATCGCAAGGACGGGAGGGTCCGCCCCTTCGAGGAGGTGCGGGAGCAGGTGCGGGAGCGCTATTTCCGGGAGAAGGAGCAGGAGCTCTACCGGACCTGGATCGACTCCCTGAAGCAGAAGGCGCGCATCGTCCGGAAGCTCTAGGCTCTCCGGGCCCCCTGTCATGCACGCTCCCCTCAAGATTGCCGTCACCTGCGGCGACCCGGCGGGAATCGGCCCCGAGGTCGCCCTCAAGGCGCTCGCCGACGGGCTGCCCGTGGGGGTGGAGGCCCTGCTCGTTGGACCTCGGGCGGTGTGGGAGGAGGCGCTGGAACTGCTGCCCGCCCCTCCGCCGCTGGGGGATCGGGTGGTGGAGACGCCCGCCGAGCAGCGGGACTGGGCCTGGGGCGCGCCCACGCGGCGGTCCGCCGCAGCGGCTGTCGCCTCGGTGGAGGCCGCGGCGGGCCTCGCGCTGGGAGGGGCGGTGGACGCGCTGGTCACGGCGCCCCTCACGAAGGAGGGGCTGCGCGCGGCCGGCAGGCCGTTCGCCGGTCACACCGAGTTCCTCGAGTCCCTTTGCGGCGCGGGGTTCCGGGCGACGATGATGCTCGCGGGGGCCCGCCTGAAGGTGCTGCTGGTGACGACCCACCTGCCCCTGGCCGAGGTGCCGGCGGCGGTGACCCGGGAGCGGGTCCTGGCCACGGTGCGGGCCGCCCACGAGGGGCTGGCTCGAGACCTGGGCATCGACGAACCTCGGATCGCCGTGACCGCCCTCAACCCCCACGCCGGGGAGGCGGGGGTCCTGGGGGCGGAGGAGGGGACGACCATCGCGCCGGCAGTGGCCGAGGCGCGGGCGGCGGGCATCGACGCCGTGGGCCCGCTCCCGGCGGACAGCCTGTTCCACCGGGCGGCGGAGGGGGCGTTCGACGCCGTGGTGGCCATGTATCACGACCAGGGGCTCGTGGCCCTCAAGCTGCTCCACTTCTGGGACGGGGTGAACGTCACCCTGGGCCTCCCGCTCGTGCGCACCAGCCCCGACCACGGGACGGCGTTCGACATCGCGGGCCGCGGGGTGGCTCGGGCCGACAGCTTCCGCGAGGCGATCCGCTGGGCCGCCGCGATCGCGAGGCGGCGCCGGGAGGGAAGGCGGGGATGACGCCGGGGGAGGGGGCGATCCGCTTCGGCACCGACGGGTGGCGCGG
>CAZGRT010000220.1:0-6292 GCA_964528225.1 uncultured Thermodesulfobacteriota bacterium
CTCTCCTTGAGCACGCACACCGTGAAGTCCCACCTGAAGGCTGCGTTCTTGAAGATGGGGGTACGCTCCCGGGCCGAGTTGCTTCGCGCCCTGCGCACCGCGCGCTGATCCTCTCGCTCTCCGACGGACATCGGAATGGGGTACCGTCGCAAGCCGATGTCGCACGGCCTCGCGGTGAGACGAAACGCCCCCGAACGGGCCGTTTCGCCCTCCGGCCCGGTGGTAACCGACCGCGGCGACGGCGGTATGAATAGGTTCGTCGCCGCGGCGGGAGGACGGAGGGCCGCGACCCCGACCGGCTGTCATTCTGGCCCACCGCATGGGGATGCCGCCCCGCTAGGCCGAAGAGGGCCTCGCACCGGCAGACGGGAGCGGCCTGGGACCAGGGGCCCGTTGACCTTTCCCGCGCACTGGAGGAAAGTTCGGTCTCCTCCGAGTACCGCGACCCACCCGGCGCAGACCCGCAGGACCCCGGAGTGCCCGGTCCAAGATCCGAACCTTCGTTCCCTTCCCCGCGCCCGGCTGGCTTTCACCGTGGGGGAGGAACGCCGGGACGCAGCGAACGACGGGAGACCGGCAGGGGCACGCGAGGCGCGCCGGCCCGAGAGACCTGGAGACGACATGCACCGGAAGCTGGAAAAGATCTTCTACGAGGTCCGCGCTCCCCGGCTCGTCTGGGACGACGTCGGCGGTTTTGCGGAGGTGAAGGAAACCCTGAAGGAGATGGTTTCGCTGCCCCTGCGGAAGGCGGAGCTGATGCACCGCCTCGCGCTGGAGAGACCGTCGGGAGTCATGATGTGGGGGCCCCTCGGGGTGGGCATCACCATGCTGGCAGAAGCGGCGGCGTCCGAAGCGGGGGCGAGCTTCGTCTACGTGTCGGGGCAGGAGATGCTCGGGAAGCCCCGCGAGGTCCGCCAGGCGTTCCACGACGCCGTCCACGAGGCGCCCTGCGTCCTCTTCATCTCGGACTGCGAGTGGCTCGCCCCCCGGGCCGGTTGCTCCTACGAGTGGGGGCCGGGGAACCTGCGGGGGATACCGCCGACGTTCGCCGACGCGGAGCTGACCCGGGTGTTCATCGAGGAGGTGGACCGCCTCCACGATCACCCGGAAGTGATGCTGGTAGGATCGTGCTACCGGATCGACACGGTGGATCAGGCCATCATCAAGGAGAAGAAGCGGTTCAACCGGAAGGTCTTCGTTCACCCCCCCCGAGTCCAGGACCGGCGCGGCATGCTCGACATCTATCTCCCGAAGATGCCGCGACTGGACCCAGGCGTGGACCCGGACCAGCTGGCCGCCCGGACGGAAGGCTACGTGGGGTGGGACATCGAGAGCCTCTGCAAGCGCGCCTCCCTCGAGGCGCTGAAGGCCGAGCGGGATACGGTCACCCCGGCGGACTTCGAAGCGGCGCTGGGGCAGATCACGCCCTGGCTGACGCCAGACATGACCGCCAAGTACCTGGAAATCCACCAGAATGACTGCCCTCACCACTACGCGTTCTGACCGTTCCCTGTACGACGATCTGGCCCGCCTGCACGGGCACCGCTGCCCGATGTCCATTCTCGGCGCGCGGCTCGGGTCGGCAGCCTTGGCCGCCGTCGTCGAGGGGGGGGGGCGGCTCCAGGCTCGCTTCCATCACCAGACCTGCGCGCTCGACGGCATTCAGGTGACCACCCACTGCACGGCAGGCAACGGGAACCTGCAAGTCCGACCGCAAGGCCAGCACCGGCTCCTCCTGTGGCGGGAGGGGGTGCCCGCTGGCGTGGAGGCTTCCCTGACCCCCGAAGCCCTCGAACGCGGAAAGGCCTACGCCCGCCTGCGGGAGGAGGCGTCTTCTCTCTCAGCAGGATCCGAAGGGAGGAAGGCGCTCGAAGTCCGGATGGAGAACCTGCTGCACGCGCTGGAAGGAGCGCCGGAAGGGGAACTCGTGCGGGTCGTCGAGACGGAATCCCTGGAGGACTAGCGTGGAGGCACTCCGGGAAGTCCTCTCCGTCATCTGGACCGAAGCGTCCCGGATGGCCTGGTTCACGCTGCTGGGCGTCACGACGGCGGCACTCATCAAGACCTTCGAGCTCGACCGGCAGGTGCGGCAGTACGTGGGACGCGCCGGGGCCTGGGGGATCCTGATCGCCACCGCAGTCGGCACCCTCAGCCCTCTGTGCTCGTGCGGCATCCTGCCGGTGGTGATCCCGATGGCCCTCTCGGGAGTTCCCCTCCCCCCCCTGATGGCCCTCCTCATCGCGAGCCCCGTCATGGACCCGGCGTCGTTCGTCCTGACCTGGGGAGGCGTGGGAGAGGCCTTGGCGTGGTGGAAACTGGGGGGCGCCGTGTTCCTCGGGCTGGCGGCGGGCTTCGCGACCCTGGGATTGTCCCGGCTGGGCTTCCTCCCCGGCGACCTGGTCAAGCTCCGCCCCGTCTTCAACGAGCGGGGGCAATTGGCCCCGGCCTTCGAGATCGCTTGCGCCAACGGGTTCCGGGTTCGCACGATGACGGTGCTGCCCCGCGAGAACCGCTTCCGTTTCTTCCTCGACCGCTTTCGGGACGTGGGTGTCTTCGTCGGCGCGTGGGTCGGCCTCGCCATCCTGCTGGAAGCCCTGGTGCAGGTCTTCGTGCCGGTGAACTGGGTGGCGGGGCTCGTGGGCGGCCGCGGCCCGTCCTCGGTCGTGACGGCGGCCTTCGTGGCCCTGCCGCTTCCGCTCCACCAGGTGCCGGTGGTGCCCATCCTGGCGGGGCTGAAGGCGAAGGGGATGGCCACCGGCCCCGACCTCGCGTTCCTGCTCGCCGGCCCGGTGACGAGCTTCCCGGCGATGGCCGCCCTGGCGGCCATGTTCCGATTCCGCCTGCTGGCGCTCTACGTGGGGATCGGCCTGGGAGGAGCCATCCTGCTCGGCTGGGTGCGCATGGCCTTCGCCGCCTGAAGCCCCGGGAACGCCTGCCATGCCGAGACCCTTCCGACTGCCCCTGCGAGCCGTGGCGACCTTCGGGCTGGCCCTCCTGGCGGCAAACTGCGCGACCGTGCCGGAGCGCCTCCCGGACGGGTGGATCGAAGGGCGGGTCTCTCGGGGGGGGCACCCCGCACCGGGGGCGGAGGTCCTCCTCCTGCCGCTGGAATTCCACCTGGACCCGGAGGGGAAGCCGGTTGCGCGGGCTCCGACCGGGGCGGATGGCACGTTCCGGCTCTCGGCTTCTCCCGGCTCCTATCTCCTGATCGCCCGATCCGAGGGGGAATTCGCCTACTTCGGCCGCAACCCCGTCCACGTCGGGTCGGAACTCTCCGGGATCCACCTGCCCCTCGTCCCCGCTCACCCGGTGGAACCCCGCCGTGACAACCCCGGGGCCGAATCGCTCACCGGGCGGGTCCTCCTCGACGGGGAACCCGTGGAGGGCGCCAAGGTCTTCGCGTACGTGGAGGCCTCGAGGGGCCTCCGCGGCCCCGGCTACGCCGTTTCGGAGCCGACCGCGGCGGACGGCGGATACCGGCTCGATCTGGAGCCCGGGACGTACTTCGTCGGAGCACGCCTGCGCACGGCGGGGTGGCGCATGGGCTCCTTGAACCCGGGAGACCTCTACGGCGTCCTGCCCGAGTTCCCCTTGCGGATCCGCACGGGGCAAGTCCTGGCCGCGGACATCGAGGTGGTGCAGGTCCCGTCCCGGGAGCAGATGGCCCGGTACCAGGGCCGTTTCGCGAGGCTCTCCGGCACGGTCGTGGACCTGGCCGGTCTTCCGCTGGCCGGCTTCCGCGCGTGCCTGTACGACAACGCCCAGATGCTCGACAGGCCGAGCGCAGTCTCCGAACCCACCGGCGCCGACGGGCGCTTCACCCTGGAGACGTCTCTTTCCGGTCGGTTCCACCTCGGGGCCCGGGAGACCCTGGGCGCTCCTCCGAAGCCCGGGGAACGGGTCGGGTTTCTCCGGGGATCCACCGGCGCGAGCGTCCAGATCGACGCCGGATCGGCCGTCGAGGATCTTACGATCGTCGTCCAGGTGGTGCCGTGAAGCGGGCCCTGATCCCGCTCGGGCTTCTGGCCGCCGCGTGCGCCGCGCCCTCCGGACCCCCGCAGGGGCAGACCGTCCGGTGGCACGGCGAGGTGACGGTCGCGGGCGAGCAGACGCTGCCCCGCGGCTCGCTGCTGAAGATCGACCCCGGCACCGTGGTCCGCTTCGCGTTTCACGATGCCGACGGTGACGGGTGGGGGGACGCGGCCCTGCGCATCGAGGGGAGCCTGGAGGCGGAGGGGACCGCGGACGCACCGATCGTCTTCACCTGCGCGGAAACCCCGGCCAGGCCCGGCTGCTGGGGTGAGATCCGTGTGGATTTCGGCGCCTTCGACCTGCGCTACGTGGTGGTGGAGGGCAGCACGCGGGGGATGCATTCCCACTTCTCGCGGGGGCGCGTGGTGGACTCCGTCTTCCGCCACAACGTCGACGGGACCCGCTTCGGGGAGTCGACCGTGGACGTGGACCACTGCCTGTTCCACGACCACGAGGGGAAGGCCCTCAACGCCCGGAGATGCCGCAACCGCATCACGGGGAACGAGTTTCGCGGCAACCGGAACGGGATCTTCCTCTTCGAAGCGGACGCCGGCTCGGAGTTCGTGGGAAACCGCTTCCGGGACAACGAGAACCCCTTCCGCCTGGGGGACTTCTTCGAGGGGATCGTCGAGACCTCCGGCAACGACTGGGGCGGGGACCCGCCTCCGCCCCCCGAGCCGGGTGCCGCCACGGGGGTCAGGGCCTCTCCGGGCGAGGCGGAGGACACGGGGCCGCGAGGGTGGCCGCGGTGGAAACCGCTGTGGAGGGCTCCGACGCGCGGATTCGCCGACGCCGCACCGGTCCTGGCCGACGAAGGCGTCTACGGGGCCGGCTGGGGAGGGGAGGTTTTCCGCCTGGGTTTCCTCGACGGGAGGGTGCTTTCGTCCGTCCGACTGCCCGACGCGGTCGATTCGCGGCCGGCCGTGGGGCCCCGGGCCGTGGCGGTCTCGTGCTGGGATCGGGGGATCTACCTGCTCGAGCGGGGATCCCTGCGGATCCTGGACACCTTCGTGGAGGACCCTTCGCCGGCCGACGACCATCGCCAGGGCGGAGCGCTGTTCCTCGGGGAATCGCTCTTCGTGGCCACCTGGGCCGGGATCGTGCGGGCCTTCGACACCTCCGCAGACCGGCTGGAGCTTCGGTGGCAGTTCCGGTCCGACGGCCCGTTTCGGGCCGACCTGATCGCCGCCGGGAGCCCCCCGCTTCTGCTCGCCCCGTCCCAGGGCGGGACGCTCTACGGCCTGAACCCCTCGGACGGGCGGGTGCTGTGGTCTTATCCGGCCGGAGCGCCCTTGGTGTCGGCCGCGGCCACCGACGGCTCCGCGGTGTTCGTCGCCGACCGGGACGGGGTTCTCCACGCGGTGAGGCTCTCCGACGGGACGCCGCTGTGGCGAGCCAGGCTGGCCGGACCCGCCTGGTATTCTCCGTCCACGTTCTCGGATGGTAGAATCTATCAGGGCGACGACGCGGGTCTCGTGTCGGCCTTCGCGGCCACGACGGGCCAGGTGCTCTGGCGGCGCCCCCTGGGCGCGGGGATCCGCGCGAGGCCGGTGCTCCTGGAACCGGGACTCCTGGCGGTGCCGACCGCGGGGGGGCGGCTCCTCCTTCTCGACGCCGATACGGGCATGGAGAGGGACTCCCTCGAACTCGGCGGGCCGGCGTTCGGGGGAGCCGCGGCGGCCGGGGGGGGAGTTCTGGTGGGGGCACGGGACGAGTCGGTGCGGTTCGTCGCGATCCAGCGCTAGGAGGCCGGTCGGGGCCTCCGGCTGAAACCAATGGGGCGATGCTCGGTATCGTGAAGGCGCGGGCCGGAGCAGGGCCCCAAACCGTTGATCTTCGGAGCGAGTCTCGAACGATGGCGATGCGAATTCTCGTGATCCTGAGCGTGCTGTTCCCCTTCTCCGCCTGGAACGCGTCCTGGGCCTGCGTGGGAAAGACCATCGTGGTCGGGGCCGTGCAGACGCCGGAAGGACGCGCCGTGGCTCAGGTGATCGCGATCCTGATCAACGAGCGGACCGGAACGACGGTGAAGATCACCGACTTCCCCGACGAAGACTCCCTCCACCAGGGACTGGCGCGGGGAGACGCCGACATCGCGGTGGAGCACATCGGGCCGGCTATGACCCGGGCGGGCGTCCCCGGCGCGGGCACCGACTCCGATGCGTCCTACCAGGCGGTCAAGGAGGCCTACCTGGAGCGGCTCAATCTCGTGTGGCTGCCCCGCCTGGGGTTCGGCTCGCCGGAACGGCCCACCGGAGAA
>CAZGRT010000221.1:0-6337 GCA_964528225.1 uncultured Thermodesulfobacteriota bacterium
ATTCGCCGGTGGCACGCCTTGGCCGGGCCTTCGTAGCAGACCAGGTATACGTCCTCCCGGCGGGCGCGTTCCGAGAGTTCCCGTAGGCGACGCAGTGCCGCGGGTGCAGCGGTGACCTGCCCGCGGAACCGCTCCTCGTAGCCGCACGCGACGAAGGCGCGGTTGTGCGCTTCGTCGCTCCCCCGGCCCAACTCCTTCTCCAGCGACTTCTTGAGCGCGTCGAACTCGCGGAAGAGGTCCTCGGTCGGGGCGAGTTCGTCGTTGCCGCGACCGCGGTTCACCAGGACCCGGTTCTCCCTCGGGATGCCCAGGCGCTTCATCTCGGACAGGCCGACTTCTCGGAGCAAGGGTCACCTCCTGTGGTGCTGCGGCCGGCGCCGCGGGGTCCTTCGACCGCGCCGGTGCCGAATGCTCTCGGGACGAGTGCGCACTTCCAGAGCGGAGCACCGATCGCGCGGAGCAGAAGGTACCCGACGGGTCTTGTCCTCCTCCATGGCAAGGGGATGCGGTTCCCCGCCTACGCTTCCTCCCCCGTTTCCCCTTCCCAGCCGGCGTCCTGCGGTGTCGGCGGGGCGTCCGCGGGACGCGCATGGACGAGCACGAGCGGGTGGCCGGCGCTCTCGCCGTCGGCCACGAGCGCCAGACTCAGGACCACGGGGACTTCCGAACCGTCCCGCCGGACCCACCGGGCCTTTGCAGCGACCGGGGCTCCGGAGACGAGCTCGCCCCAGAGGGCCTGGCGCTCCGCTGGAGGCGTGCGGGTGTCGATCGTGCCCGCCCGCTGCGAGCGGAGTTCCTCTTCCTCGTACCCGAGGAGCCGCGCGGCGCTCAGACTGGCCTCGACGACCTGTCCTTCCTGGTCGAAGACGAGGAGTGGATCCGCCGCCTGACGGATCACCGCGCGGAAACGAGCCTGATAGGCGCGGGCCATGTCTCGGGCGGTGCGGACGGAGTGGAGGTGGCGCGCGCGGGAGGCTTCGTATGTGTAGAACACGGCGCCCACCGCCACGACGAACAGGAAGGCCGCTGAGAACAGGACGAGGTGGATCGCGAACAAGTTCGCCCGGTCCTTGGCCACGGTCTCCATCAGGGCCTCCACGACTCCCTGGGCCGAGACCTGGGTCCCCTCGAAGGCCCGCCCGTAGGAAACCTCGAGGCTCCCGCCCTGTCCCGGGGGCGCGGCAGCCATGAACCGTTGGATCGTGAGGTCCTTGAGACTCCGGATGCCCTGGAGGACCCCCTCGACCCGGCGGCGGGTCGGGAGGTTCTCGACGGGGAGAACGCGGAAGGCCTTCCCCCTCGGGCCCGTTTCCTTCGCTCCCTCCAGCAGCGCTCGGGCGGCAGCTTCCGCGCTCTCCAGGCTCGCCCACGCGCGGTCGATGCTGCCGTTCGGGTCGCCTGCCAGCACCTGTTCCAGCGCCGTGCGGCTGCGCGCCGCGTAGACCTCCACTTCGGTGGCCGCGTGGAGGTGGGGGACGTGCAGGCCGCTGACCCGATACGCGGCGGCGAAGATGTAGATGTCGAGCGCCATCAGCCCCAAGGCCGCCGCGCCCAGGGCGAGACCCACCTGCCAACGGGGCACGGTCTCGGGTTCCCCCGAGCCCTCTTCCGGGGCCGCACTCGGCGCGGGCTCGACCTGCGGGCGTGCCGGGGCCTGGAAGTGCGTGCGCGCGAAGACCCTGACGAAGATGAAGATCCCGGTGACCGCGAGGAGCAGGAGACTCGCGCCGACCACGACGTTGTGCAACAGGCCCAGCATCCCGCTGCCGAAGTGGATCTGATACAGAACCGTGTCCCAGAACCGTGCGAGGGCCGGGAGATCCACGTCCTCGAGGAGGATCCTCACCCGGTGCTGCCAACGGCTCAGAACGTCCAGGGAGAGCATCAGCCCGCTCGATGCCTGGGCGACCACGAGCGGAGCCGCGATCAGCCCGAGATACCGGTGGATCTTTCGGAGTCTGATCTCCTGCAAGACGTTACCCTTGCCGATCCCCCGCTGGCCGGGAGTGGTCTGCCTCCGGCTGGCCCGTCCAAGCCGGCGGCCCCGTACCCGGGCACGAGACGCCCCACTGTTCTACCTTGTGTCCGCAACCGCCCTGCGGCAATGATGGCGCGGACCGCCCCCTCCCTTCGGTTTCCGGGAAAGTGAGCCCTCTCCGTGTCCCTTCGTGCCCTTCGTACCCTGATCCAGGTCGCCCGCAAGGGGACCTTCGCCGCAGCGGCGGAGGCGTTGGGGCTCACGCAGGCGGCGGTGAGCCTCCAGATGAAGGGCCTGGAGGAGGAACTCGGCGCCGAACTCTTCGACCGCACCGGGCGCGGCACGCGGCTCAACGCGGCGGGCCGCCTCGCCCTCGGGCGCGCGGAGGAGATCCTGGCGCTCTACGACGGCCTGCGGGAGGAACTGGACCCCGAGGGCGGCGTGCGCGGCGTGCTCGAGCTCGGGGTGATCCCCACGGCGCTCACCGGGCCGGTGCCGGGCGTGCTGGCGCGGCTCAAGCAGCGCTACGAGGAGTTCCAGGTCCGCATCCGGTCGGGCATCTCCGATCACCTGGCGCCCCGGGTGGAGGAGGGTGACCTGGACGCCGCCCTCATCAGCGAACCCCCCTACGCGGTGCCGGCCCACTGCGAGTGGCGCCCCTACGACGAGGAGCCCTTCTACGTGGTGGGCCCCCGCAGCGCCGCCGCGCTGGACGACGTCAGTCTGTTCGAGCGTCTGCCCCTCGTCCGGTTCGACAAGACGGCGTGGACGGGGGCCCTCATCGAGGGGCACCTGATGGCCCGGGGCATCCAGCCCCTGGACGTCATGGAGCTCGACTCCCTGGAGGCGGTGCTGAGCCTGGTGGAGCAGGGCCTGGGGGTTGCCGTCGTTCCCTTCAGCGGGGAGCGTCTCGATCGGGCGCGGAAGCGGTTCTCGTTGATCCCCCTCGGGACGCCGCAACTCCGCCGCCGCGTCGGATTGTACGAGCGGCGGCGGCACTCGGGGCGCACCTTCACCGAACTCCTGTACCGGGAGCTCTGCGCCGAGTGCGAAACAAGAAAAACTTGAGTCACAAGTAAGAAAATATAAGCTATTTTTTCGAAGAAACCGCCGTTATGATCGCGCCCCTGTCGCCGGCGGCGGGGGAGGGCGCGGTCGACCGGAAGATGCGGCACGGCCGGGCGGACTTCGCCGTTTGGAAACGACGGCGCCGCCGGAAGAGCCCACGGAATGGGCAATCGCGGGCCGCGAGGATTTTTAGCCAGACTGTTGGGTTTTTACTATTGCTAAACAACAGGGCCGGCTGCTACGATCCGCTGCCCTGCGGGGAGAGCCCCGCGCGGGGCGGCGGCATCCTCGAGTCCCGCCACGATCGCCCCGATCCCCGGCGCCTCGCTCCTCCAAGGAAGCCATGAGAGAACTCCACGTCCGAGAGATCACCGAAGCGGTCCGGCGGATGACGGTGGAGGCCAACACCGAGCTCGGGCAGGACGTGCTCGACGCCTTCGGGCGTTTCGGGGCCGCCGAAGAGAGCCCGACCGGCCGCGACATCCTCGAACAGCTCTGCGAGAACGCCCGCATCGCCCGGGAGGAGAAGCTCCCCCTGTGCCAGGACACGGGCTTCGCGGTGGTGTTCGTGGAACTGGGACAGGACGTGCATCTGATCGGCGGCGACTTCGGCGCCGCCGTGAACGAGGGGGTGCGGCTGGGCTACCAGGAGGGCTACCTCCGCAAGTCCATCGTGGCCGATCCCCTGCGGCGGAAGAACACCGGGGACAACACCCCGGCGGTGGTGCACCTGAAGCTCGTCCCCGGGGAGCACGTCAAGGTCACCTTCGCCCCCAAGGGCGGCGGCAGCGAGAACATGAGCGGGATCGCCATGCTCCGGCCGGCGGACGGGGTGGAGGGGGTGAAGAGGTTCGTGATCGACCGGGTGAGCCAGGCCGGCCCCAACCCCTGCCCCCCGACGGTGGTGGGCGTGGGGGTGGGCGGCACCTTCGAGGTAGCGGCGTATCTGTCGAAGGTGGCCCTGCTGCGGCCCCTGGGCCAGCGAAATCCCGACCCCTACTACGCCGCGCTCGAAGACGAGCTCCTCGAGGCCGTGAACCGGCTGGGGATCGGCCCGGCGGGTCTGGGCGGCACCACCACCAGCCTGGACGTCCACGTGGAGGCCCATCCCTGCCACATCGCGAGCCTCCCGGTGGCGGTGAACATCCAGTGCCATTCGGCGCGGCACAAGGAGGTGGAGCTGTGATCCGCCTCAAGACGCCGCTGACCGACGCGGACGTGCGGAAGCTCGCCGCCGGCGACCAGGTGCTCCTCTCCGGCGCCGTCTACACCGCCCGCGACGCGGCCCACGCCCGTCTCGTCGAACTCGTGCGGGACGGGAAGCCGCTTCCCTTCGACGTGAACGGTCAGGTGATCTACTTCGTCGGGCCCACCCCGGCGCCGCCGGGCCGGCCCATCGGGTCCGCGGGGCCCACGACGTCGTACCGCATGGACCCCTACAGCCCGGTCCTGATCGGCCTGGGGCTCAAGGGCATGATCGGCAAGGGCAAGCGCTCGGCCGAGGTCGTGGAGGCCATGAAGCGGCACGGGGCGGTGTACTTCGGCGCCACGGGCGGCGCCGCGGCGCTCACCGCGAAGAGGATCGTGTCCTCGGAGATCGTGGCCTACGAGGACCTGGGACCCGAGGCGATCCGCCGGCTGGAGGTGGTGGACTTCCCCGCGACCGTCATCATCGACTGCCGCGGAGGGGACGTCTACGCCGAGGGGCGCAAGAAGTACCAGAAGTGACGCGTGACGCAATTGCGAGAGGTGTGAGAGGGGTTCGATGAGAACGAAGCTCGACGGGGACAAGGTCCGAAACGACCGGATCCGGAAGGTCGAGGAGATCTCCTGCCAGAGCGTGTACCGCTGCTACCAGTGCGGCAAGTGCTCGGCGGCGTGCCCGGCCACCCCCGAGATGGACATGCTCCCCAACCAGGTGATCCGGTACCTGCAGCTCGGCTTGGACGAGAAGGTCTTCGCGGCCAACACGCCGTGGATCTGCGCGTCGTGCCTGCAGTGCATGACCGTGTGCCCCAAGGGCGTGGACCTGGCGCGGATCATGGAGGCCATCCGCATCCTGCAGCTGCGCAAGGGGAAGAACGAGATCGAGATCCGCAAGTTCCCCAAGGAGTACCTGGAGAAGGCGCCCCAGATCGCCTTCATCAGCGGCTACCGGAAGTTCCTGTCCCTGAGCTAGCGAGGGCGAGACCCCATGAACTACCAGTACTTTCCCGGGTGCACGCTCTACACCAAGGGCAAGAGCCTGGACGAGGCCGGCAAGAAGGCGGGCGAGAAGCTGGGCTTCACCCTCGAGGAGATGCCCTACTGGACGTGCTGCGGCGCCACCTTCCCCCTGGCCGAGGACTACGACATGGCGCTGGCGTCTCCCACCCGGGTGCTGGCCCGGGGCCGGAAGACCGGGGACAAGCTCGTGACCCTGTGCGCCGTGTGCCACAACGTGCTCAAGCGCACCAACCACGTGATGAAGACCAACGCCGAGCGCCGGGCGAAGGTGACCGACTTCATCGAGGAGCCCTACGAGGGCGACCTCGACGTGATCCACTACCTGGAGGTCCTGCGCGACGACGTGGGCTTCGAGAACCTCGCCGCCAAGGTGGAGAAGCCCCTGGCCGGCCTGAAGGTGGCCCCCTTCTACGGGTGCCTGCTCCTGCGGCCCAAGGCCGAGATGGGCATGGACGACCCGGACAGCCCCTCGATCTTCGAGGACCTCCTCCGGGCGCTGGGCGCGGAGCCGGTGGACTTTCCCATGAAGGCCGAGTGCTGCGGCGCCTTCCAGGTGGTGCACTCCGACGCCATGGCCACCCGCTGCTCCCGGGAGATCATCGACTCGGCCAAGAAGCGCGGGGCCGAGGTGCTCGTCACGGCCTGCCCGCTCTGCCAGTTCAACATCGAGGAGCGGCAGGGCGAGATGGCCAAGGAGGAGCAGGGGTTCCGGGGCCTCCCGGTGCTGTACTTCACCCAGCTCCTGGCCGTGGCCCTGGGGGAGGCGGCCAAGGCCATGGACGTGAGCCGGAACCACACCGACCCCCGCCCCGCGCTCCAGGCGCGGGGGCTGTGAGGAACTGCGGGTGACGGGTAACAGGTGACGGGTTACGAGAACCACGAAGGGACGGGTCACTCGTCACGGGTCACCCGTCACGGGTCCGCACGGAGTCTCCATGCCTGACTCGAACGACAAGCAGCGCGTCCTGGTGATCGGCGGCGGCATCGCCGGGATCACAGCGGCCGTGGACCTGGGGGACGCGGGCCACCAGGTGATCATGGTGGAGCGCCTGCCGAGCGTTGGCG
>CAZGRT010000222.1:0-11670 GCA_964528225.1 uncultured Thermodesulfobacteriota bacterium
TCATGCTCTTGGTCGAGGAGACCCAGAGCTTCTTGGCGTGGTCGCCGAAGATTCGCTTGATCGCCAGGGTCTCGTAGTAGTCGTTGAAGGGCGTGCTGGTGCCGTGGGCGTTGATGTAGTCCACGTCCGAGGGAGACAGCCCCGCGGAGCGAAGCGCCATCGCCATGCACCGGGCCGCGCCGTCCCCCTGGGGGTCGGGAGCGGTGATGTGATAGGCGTCGGCCGTGGCGCCGTACCCCACGAGCTCCGCGTAGATGCGGGCCGTGCGGCGCCGGGCGTGGTCGAGGTCCTCCAGGATGAGCACCGCCCCGCCCTCGCCCATGACGAAGCCGTACCGGTCCTTCTCGAACGGTCGGGACGCCTTCTCCGGATCCCCGTTGCGGGTGGACAGCGCACGCATGGAGTTGAAGCCCGAAACCGCCAGGGGCGTGATGGTGGACTCGACGCCGCCCGCGATCATCACGTCGGCGTCCCCCCTCCGGATGATGTGCCACGCCTCGCCGATGGAGTGGGCCCCGGTGGCGCACGCCGTCACCAGAGAGAGGTTGGGTCCCTTGGCCCCGCTCAGGATCGAGACGTAGCCCGGGGCCAGGTTCACGATCACGGAGGGGATGAAGAAGGGGCTCACCCGGCGCGCTCCCGCCTCGAGCAACTGCTTGTGCTGGACCTCGATCTCGGGAAGTCCCCCGAGACCCGCGCCGATGGAGACCCCGACCCTCTCGGCCTCCTCCTCCGACGGCTGGAACCCCGCATCGTCCAGGGCCATGCGCGCGCACGCGACGGCGTACTGGATGAAGAGGTCCATCTTCTTGAGTTCCTTCTTGTCGACGTAGAGGGAACCGTCGAACCCCTTGACCTCCCCCGCGATCTGGGTCTTCATCCCCGCGGCCTCGAACCGGGTGATCGGTCCGATCCCGGAGCTTCCCGCCAGGCAGGCCTTCCAACTCTCCTCGACACCGACTCCCAGGGGCGTTACCGCGCCCAGGCCGGTGACGACCACTCGCCGCTGTGTCACCGTTCTCCTCCTGAACCCGCCGACGACGGGTTCACTTAGGGAAGAGAGCCAGGTGCGCCCTGGCTCTCTTCCCTAAACTCGGTTGCGGACGCTCGAAAACCTCAAGCGGCCAGGCGATCCTGGATGTAGGTGATCGCATCCTGCACCGTGCGGATCTTCTCCGCGTCCTCGTCCGGTATCTCCTGGTCGAACTCCTCCTCGAGGGCCATCACCAGTTCCACCGTGTCGAGGCTGTCGGCGCCGAGGTCGTCGATGAAGCTCGCCTCCGGGACGACCTTCTCCATGTCCACCCCCAGCTGCTCCGCCACGATCTTCCGTACGGTCTCTGCAATGTTCGCGCTCATGTGCTCCTCTCTTTCGCTTGGCCTCAACCCATGTACATGCCGCCATTGACGTGCAGGATATGCCCGGTGACGTACGCGGCCCGGTCGGAAGCCAGGAAGGCAACCGCCTCCGCCACGTCCCGGGGGCTTCCGAGACGCCCGAGCGGAACCTGGGACATCAGGGCCTCCCTGGCCTTCTCCCCCAGGGCCTCGGTCATGTCCGTGACGATGAAACCCGGGGCGACCGCGTTGACCCGAACGCTCCGGTTCGCATACTCGCGTGCGAGACTCCTCGTCATCCCCTCCAGACCCGCCTTCGAGGCGCAGTAATTCGCCTGCCCCGGGTTGCCCAGCCCCGAGACGACGCTCGACACGTTCACGACCGCTCCCCGGCGGGCGCGAACCATGTGGCGGAGGCACTCCTTGGTGCACAGGAACGCCCCGGTGAGATTCGTCTCCAGGACGGCCCGCCAGTCCTCCACCTTCATCCGGAGCACCAGGTTGTCCCGCGTGATCCCGGCATTGTTCACCAGGACGTCGATGGCGCCCCACGCCTCGACGACCGCGGAAACAGCCGCCGCGACGCTCGCGGGGTCCGTCACCTCGAGTTCCAGAGGCAGCGTGGTTCCGCCGAGGGAAGCGCAAACCTCCTGCGCGTCGGCCAGTTTGCGCCCGGTCACCGCCACCCGGGCTCCCCGCTCCACCAGGAGCGACGCGACATCCAAGCCGATCCCGCGCGTGGCCCCGCTCACCAGGGCGGTCTTTCCGTCGAACTCGCCCATCACTTCCCTTCCAGCAGGGCGCTCGCGGCAGCCAGGCTCTCGGGATCCTCCACGTTGCCCACCCGCACCGAGGGAAGGATCCGCCGCACGAGCCCCGTCAGGACCTTCCCGGGCCCGACCTCCAGAACCAGCTCCGTCCCGAACGCCGCCAGCGCGCTCGCGCACGCCTGCCACAGCACGGGGCTGCTCACCTGGCGGACCAGTCGCTCCCGGATCGCATCGGCCCCCCCGTGGACCTCGCCGTCCACGTTGGCCACGACCGGGTACCGGGGCTCCGACAGACGGACGGAGGAGAGCTCGGACGCGAGCCGCTCTCCGGCGGGCCTCATCAGGGAGCAGTGGAACGGCGCGCTCACGGGCAGGGGAACCACCCGCTTCGCCCCGGCCTCCTTCGCCCGGCGGCCCACTTCCTCCACCGGAGCCGCATGGCCCGAGATCACCGCCTGGCCCGGGGAGTTGTCGTTTGCCATCTCCACCACCCGATCCGGGCCGGCCACCCCGGCACAGATGGAGCGCACCTGCCCGGCCTCCAGACCGAGCACGGCAGCCATGGCGCCGACGCCGACGGGGACCGCCTCCTGCATGAAACGGCCGCGGGCCTCCACCACCCGGAGGGCATCGCCGTACTCGATGGCTCCGGAGGCGACGAGGGCCGAGTACTCACCCCGGGAGTGCCCCGCACCGGCCACCGGCTGCAGACCGGTACGCGCCGTCAGGGCCCGCAGGCAGGCCACGCTGGTCGCGAGGATGGCGGGCTGCGTGTTCCAGGTGAGCCTCAGTTCCTCCTCGGGCCCCCCGAACAGGAGCCGCCTGAGGGGCCGGCCCAGGGCGTCGTCGGCCTCCGCCAGGGCATCCCGAGCCTCCGGAAAGGCTTCCGCCAGGGCTCTACCCATCCCGACGTACTGGGAGCCCTGTCCCGGAAACACGAGGGCGACGCGCATGGGGAGACTCCCGGAGGGGGATCCGGCCGGTGGGGTCAAAAGATTCGGCAGACTATACAAAGCGGGGCGGGGAGGCGCAAGACAAACCTACCGGAGTTCACCAGCGCAGCAGCACCGCTCCGTAGGTGACTCCCCCGCCGAAGGCGTCGAGCAATACCACCTGTCCCGGCCGGAGCCGCCCCGAGCGGGCCAACTCGTCCACGGCGATGGGGATCGAGGCCGCCGAGGTGTTCCCGTACCGGTCCACGTTCACGTAGACCTTCTCGTCGGGCACCTTGAGGCGTTTGGCCACGGCGTCGATGATGCGCCGGTTGGCCTGGTGCGGGACGAAGACATCCACGTCCTCCCCCGCCAGACCCGCCTCTTCGAGGACTCCCTGGGCCGCTTCCTGCAGGGTGCGGACGGCGATCTTGAAAACCTCGTTGCCCTGCATCCGGATCGCGTGAAGCCCTGCCGCCAGCGTCTCCGGGCTCGTCGGGTTCGCGGTGCCTCCCCCCGGCATGTTCAGGATCGGCCATTGGCTCCCGTCCGCCCCCATCCGCGCCGCCAGCAGACCCCGCCCCGGTCCGGTCGCAGGCCCCAGCACCACGGCGCCGGCCCCGTCGCCGAACAGCACCGACGTCGCCCGATCATCCCAGTCGACGATACGGCTGAGCAGTTCCGCCCCTACCACGAGGGCGTACTCGACGGCACCCGACGCCACGAACCGGTCCGCCACGGTCAGGCCGTAGAGGAAGCCCGTGCACGCGGCGATGAGATCGAAGGCCATCTGCCCGCGGATTCCCAACCGCTCCTGCAGGAAGCACGCGGTGGAGGGAAACGGCATGTCGGGCGTGGCGGTCGCCACCACGATCAGCCCCAGCTGCGAGGCGTCCACGCCGGCCGCCTCTAGCGCTTGCCGGGCGGCCACATCGCACAACTCGCTCGTCCGGACACCCGGGGGAGCGATCCGGCGCTCGCGGATCCCGGTGCGCTCCCGGATCCACTGGTCGCTCGTATCGACCCTGGCCTCCAGGTCGACGTTCGTGACCACGTTGTCCGGCACGCAGCGCCCCGTGCCGAGGATCTGCGTCCGCCGCCTCTCCCTCGACTCCATGGCTCACCCCTCTTCGGGGCCCTCCCGCTTGGGGTGAATGATCTTCTCCTTGAGTTGCGCCCAGAAGCGCCGCTCCTTCTTGGAAGCCCAGACCTCCAGGTCCTCGTTCCGCTCCAGCATCTGCGTCAGGTGCAGGTTGACCCTGCGGTCGGCGAAGTCCCGGGCCACGCGCACCGCGTTCTTGATGGCGCGGGCATCCGAGGAGCCGTGGGCGACGATCCCCACCCCGTCGACCCCGAGGAGCGGGGCGCCCCCGACCTCCGCGTGGTCCATCCGCCGCTTGAGGCTTCGGAACGCGCCGCGAGCCAGGAGATACCCGATCTTCCTCACGAAGCCCCGGTTGAGCTCGTGGCGCAGCATGTCCCCGATGGCGTGAGCGAGGCCTTCCGCCGTCTTCAGGACGGCATTCCCCGTGAAGCCGTCGCAGACCACCACGTCCGCGTGCCCCGGGAAGATGTCCCGGCCCTCGACGTACCCCACGTAGTTGAGGTTGGAGTGCTTCAGCGACTGGTGGGCGCTGCGCGTCAGCTCCGTGCCCTTCGTGTCCTCCTCGCCGTTGGAGAGGAGACCCACCCGGGGGCGCTCCACCTGGAGGACGTACCGGGAGAAGACCTCTCCCATGACCGCAAACTGGGCAAGGTGAACGGGCTTGCACTCCACGTTCGCGCCCGCGTCCAGGAGCACGACCGAACCGGAGACGGCGGGCAGAACCGCGGCGATGCACGGCCGCTCCACGCCGGGGAGGCGACCCAGCACGAGCATCGCGATGGCCATGGCGGCGCCGGAGTTGCCGGCACTGACCGCGGCACGGGCTTCGCCGCTCTTGACGAGATCGAAGCAGACACGCAGCGACGAATCCCGCTTCCGCCGAGCCGCGACAGAGGGACTCTCGTGCATGCCCACCGCTTCCGACGCGTGCTTGACCGTGATCGGGAGATCGGACGCGCCGTGGCGCTGCAGGAGGTCGTGAAGGATCTCGCGATCCCCGACCAGGATCACGTGGGTGCCGAACTCGCGAGCGGCCTGGATCACCCCCTCGACCACGGCTTCAGGGGCGTTGTCTCCCCCCATGCCGTCGACGGCGATTCTCATGGCCGCCCGCTAGACGGTTTCCCTCAAGACTCCCCCTCGTCCACGGGAAGGACGGTGCGGCCGCGATACGTGCCGCAGGCGCCGCACGCGCGGTGGGGCTGCTTGGGCTCGAGGCACTTGGGGCACGTATCCAGGTTGGGCGCGCTCAGCGCCAGGTGCGAACGACGCTTGCGCTTGCGAGTCACCGACGTTCGGTTCTGTGGGACTGCCATGATCGTCTCCTCGGTTGTCCTTGCGTCCGGCTCAGCAAACGCGCCGGTCGTCCGGGCGACTCAGTCGCGTCCGGGGTTCCAATTGGCCAATTTCGCGAACGGCGACCCCTCCAGCGAGGCCCCGCAACCGCACGGCGCATCGTTGAGGTTGGCTCCGCACCGCTGACACAGCCCCCGGCAGTCCTCGCGGCACGCCGGGTACGGGCGAAGGGAGAGAAAGAGTTCCTCCGCCACCACGCGAGACAGATCGATCTCCCTGGCCGGAAGCGCCTCCGTCTCGAGGTCCTCGCTCCGCAGTTCCCGCTCCCGGCCGGCTACGCCCTCCGCATCGGTGAAGGTCCGGTGGAACTCTCCCCGAACCTCCTCGCGGAAGGCCGCCAGACATCGCGAGCACTCGTACTCGACCGCTACCGACAGCCGGCCGATGACGAAGGTATCCGACCCGGACCGCATCGCGGTGGCGGTAGCATCGAGGGGCCCGGCAGCGGCCACGCCGCTCCAGCCTGCCCCGGCCATCGCCTCGTTCACCTCCGGGGGCTCGAAGTGGAGGGGGAACGTCTCGCCGCCGGGCGGAAGGACATCGACGGAGAGTACGAAGGGTCGCACGGGTCGCACCTCCGGCGCGACGAAACGCAAAGGACCCGATTATAGGCGAGACCGCCCCCTCGTCAAGGCAAATCTCCGCATCGAGACGTGGGACCCGCTTGTGTTCGATGTGCGGCGTTCCTATACTGAGCCGACTGCGATTCGAGCTGCGGCAACCCCTCGAGGAGGAGAGCATGAGGAGCCCCTGGGCCTTCCTGGCGGTCGTGCTCGCGGCCGGTGTGGCACTCGCGCAACCGGTCCCCGACGCCGAACTCCGAAAGGAAGCGGGAAACTACTACCTGAAGAAGAGGCAGTACGAGCAGGCCCGGGACGAGTACCTGGCGGCACTGAAGATGGAGCCGGACTACGCGGATGCCCATTACAACCTCGGCGTGGTGTATTTCTTCCGCCTGCAGGACCACCGGAGGGCCCTTCACCACTTCGTGCGGTACGCCAAGCTGAAGCCGGACGCCCCGGACCTCTCGCAGGTCCGCTCCCTGACCCTGCAGGCGCTGGAGACGATCGAGGCCGAAGAACGGGTCGCGTACGGCAAGGCGCTGGAGCAGGGCACGGCGGAGGCTGTGAAGACGTTTCTCGAGGCCTTCCCGGACAGCCTCTACGCGCCGGACGCAGAGGCGAAGCTCCGGGCCCTGCGCGGCTCCGGGGAGCAGACGCTGCGCCGCGACAGCGCCGGGGACGCGGCGTACCTGGAGGCGCTGGCCCGGGGAACGCCGGAAGCCCTGGATGACTTCCTCGCAGCCCACCCGGACGCACCCCAGACGCCCGAAGTGCGCCAACTCCGGGAGCGGTGGCTCCAGCGGCGCGCCGCGGAATCGAAGGAACTCGAGGACGCGCTGGCCGCCAACACGCCCGAAGCCCTCGAGGCGTTCCTGGCGGCGCGACCGGACTCATCCGCAGCCCCGCGGGCCCAGGCAGCCCTGGACCGGCTGCGCGCGAGCGAGAACGCGTACCGGATCGCCTCGGAGGCACGCTCGATACCGGCCCTCGAGGTCTTCCTCGCCACCTATACCGGAACGCCGCGCCAGGCGGACGCCGCGGAACTGCTCCGCGACCTCAGGGAAGCCGAGCGCGCGCGACGGGAGGCGGAAGAGGCTGCCAGGGCCGCCGCGGCTCCCCCCCCGGAACCGGTGACCGCCCCGCCCCCCGAGCCATCCGAGCAACCCGCCGAGGTGTCGGAGGGCACGAGCGCGGAGCCGCAGCACCAGCCGAGCGTGACGGGCGAGAAGGGAACCACCCTCGACCGCTACCGCCGGGTACTCCAGGACCAGTGAAGAGCCGGGGCCCCGGCCCGCGGGACCTCACCCGGCCGCGCGCCCTTCCTCCGAGGCCTGGAGCAGGTAGGCCTCGATGAACTCGTCTAAGTCCCCGTCCAACACCCCCTGCACGTTGCCCTCCTCCCTCTCCGTGCGGTGGTCCTTCACCTTCTGGTAGGGCTGGAGCACGTAGGATCGTATCTGGCTCCCCCAGGCGATCTCCTTCTTGTCCGCCTCCAGGGCCTCCCGCTCCCTCTCGCGCTCCTGCCGCTGCAGATCGACCAGCTTCGCCCGGAGAACGCGCATGGCGTTCGCGCGGTTCTTGTGCTGGCTGCGCTCGCTCTGGCAGGCGACCACGATCCCGGAGGGGACGTGGGTGATGCGGACCGCCGACTCCGTGCGGTTGACGTGCTGCCCCCCCGCCCCGCTGGCCCGAAAGACGTCGACCCGGAGATCCTTCTCGTCGATCTCCACCTCGGATTCGTCCTCCACCTCGGGGTAGACCCCGACGCTGGCGAAGGACGTGTGACGGCGGGCCTGGCTGTCGTAGGGGCTGATGCGGACGAGCCGGTGGACTCCGGCCTCGGCCTTCAGGTACCCGTAGGCGTAGGGGCCGGCGACCGTGAAGGTGGCGTTCTTGACCCCCGCCTCCTCCCCCGGGAGGAGATCGACGACCTCCGCCTCGTACCCCCGCCTCTCGGCCCACCGCAGGTACATCCGCAGGAGCATCTCGGCCCAGTCCTGGGCTTCCGTACCCCCGGCCCCGGCGTTCACCGCCACGATCGCGCTCCCGGCGTCCCGGGGGCCGGCGAGCATCTTCCGCAACTCCATGGCGCGGACGCCGGCCTCGATCGCATCGAGGTCGCCCTCGGTCTCCCGCTCCAGGTCCGGGTCGTCCTCCTCCGCGATCAACTGGAGGGCGACGTCACAGTCCGCGAGTCGCGCCGACAACCCGCGCCAACCGTCCAACTCCTCTCGCAAGCGCGTCCGCTCCCGGCTCGCGGAAGCGGCGGCCTCCGGATCCTCCCAGAAGTCGGCCCGCGCCATGAGGTCGTCCAGTTCGGCGACGCGCTTTTCCTTGGCCGTCAGGTCAAAGATGCCTCCAGAGTTCGTCCAGCCGACGCCGCAACCCCTCGACTCTCTCGGTCATGTCTCCCGCTCCTTCCCCGCGTTCCCAGTCTTCGCGGCGCGTCCCGACACCCCGGCGCCGCGCGGACCGCGGAGGATAGCAAAAAGGGGCAGGCACGCCAAGGCGGCGCTGGCGACGGGAAACCACCGGCCGCCCCTCAGGTAGGGTGTGACCGGCGCGTGCGGATAGGCGACCCGAACGGTCACCGCCTCCGCACGGAGCAGGTCCGTGCGGCGCACCAGGCGACCCCGCGCGTCGAACACCGCGCTGATCCCGGTGTTGGCCGCGCGGATTGCGGGAACTCCCAACTCGGCGGCACGCCAGGGGACGAACGCCAGGTGCTGGTAGGGTCCCGGCGTCCTCCCGAACCAGGCGTCGTTGGTGACGACGAGGAGGCACTCGGCTCCCCCCGCCACGTGCTGCGCCGCCACGCTCGGGAAGATCACCTCGAAACACACCAGCGGACCGAATCGGGGGAGGGATTCGACGGGAGGCAGGGGGCGGACGGCTGGCCCCGGGGTGAAGTCTCCGGCCCCCGTGACCAGCTTCTTCACGAAGGGCAGGTATCGCCCCAGGGGCACGTACTCGCCGAAGGGGACCAGGTGGAACTTGTCGTACCGCCCCACGACGGCGCCGCTCGGGGACATCAGGAAGAGCGCGTTGCGGTACTCCTCTCCTCCGCCGCGCCTCTCGTACGCGGGGGCCCCGAAGGCGAGGTGCGCCCCCATCTCACCGGCGAGGGCCTCCAGGACTCCCCGCTCCCCGCTGGGGTCCTGCGCGTAGAACGGAACCGCGGTCTCGGGCCAGAGGACGAGTTGGGGCCTCTGATCCAGAGTGGAGCGGGTCAGGCCCGAGTAGGTCGCGACGATCTCCCGCCGCCGTCGGGCGTCCCACTTGACCGCCTGGTCGATGTTCCCCTGGACCACGGCCGCCCGAAGCTCCCCCTTGGGCACGGGCAGAGGCGAACCGACGGCCACCAGCGTGGCCCACGCGCCCACGGCGCACAGCGGCGCTGCGAGCGCGGCGATCGGAACCCGCACGGAGAGGAGAGTCCGCGCGATCACCCAAGCCGCCGCGGAGGCCACGGATGCCTGGAAGAACCGAACCCCGACCATGCCCACCCACGGGGCGGCGTCCAGAGCGGGCCCCCAGGCCCACAGGGCCTGCGGAAGGTCCCCCCACGGGAAGCCGGACAGGGCGGCGCCTCGGAGCGCCTCGATGCCGGTCCACGCCGCGGGAGCCAGGGCGACGGCGAGGCCGGGCCGGTGCTCCCCGACCCAGGAGACCCAGAGCGCGGACAGCGCAGGGTAGAGTGCGAGATATGCTGCCAGGGCGGCCAGACACGCGCCCCCGGCCACCCATGGGAGGCCGCCGTAGCGGACCACCGTGGGCACGATCCACCACAGGAGGGCCCCGAAGAAACCCAGCCCGTACAGCCATCCGCGACGGAACGCCTGGCCGCGCGGCCTCTTGAGGCAGACGGCCCACAACGGAGCGGGTGCGATCAGGGTGAGCGGCCAGACTTCGGCCGGCGGGAACCCGAGCGACGCCACCAGGCCCCCCCAGAGGAAGAGGGCCCAGCCGACCGGGTCACTCCATTTCGACACGATTGCGGCCACGCGTCTTGGCCTTGTAGAGAGCGGCGTCCGCGGCGTGGATGAGTTGGTCCGGTTCCTGGATGCCCCCCCCTTCCGGCTCGTATCCGGCGACCCCCGCACTCACGGTGAAGGCCACCGACCCGGCCGGGGAAGCGTCGATGCGTTCGCGTTCGATGCTCTCGCGAACCCGCTCCGCCATCGCGGCGGCATGTCCCCTCGGGGTCTTCGGCAGGAGCAGGGCGAACTCCTCGCCGCCGTACCGGGCCACGAGATCCTCCCCCCGGACGCCCTCCTTCACGATCTCCACCAGCCGCACCAGCACCCGATCCCCCACCGGATGCCCCCAGCGATCGTGCACTGCCGTGAAGTTGTCGATGTCGAGCATGACGCAGGCCAGCGGGTCGCCGTACCGCTTGGCCCGCGCGAACTCGCTCTTGAGGCGCTCCTGGAAGTGCCGATGGTTGTACGCCTTCGTGAGTCCGTCCGTCACCGAGAGCAGTTGAAGCTCCCGGTTCAAGGCGTCGAGCTGCTCCGCCAGTTCCTGCAGTTCGCGGTTCTTCTGTTCCAGTTCCAGGTTCTGGGAGAACAGCCTCTTCTGGAGGGTTCGAATCCGGAGCAGGCTCTTTACGCGGGCCATCAGCTCCATGTGTTCGAAGGGCTTCGAGATGTAGTCGTCGGCTCCCGCCTCGAGCCCGCGGACGAGGTCCTCCAGGTCCGACTTCGCCGTCAGCATGAGCACCGGTATGTACTCCGGCTCCAGTCGGAGCGCACGGCACACCTGGTACCCGTCCATCTCCGGCATCATCACGTCGAGAAGGACGAGGTCGGGGCTCTCCTGCGCGACGAGTTCCAGGGCACGGCGCCCGTTCTCGGCCTGCCGGACCTGGTAGCCCTCCGACGTCAGCACGTCGGTCACCATGGCGAGGACGGTCCTGCTGTCGTCGACCACGAGGATGCCTCGCGACTCCCTCACGCGAACTCCTCCCGAGCGGTCGACCGCGTCCCCTCGCGAGCCGCCTCCACCAAGGCCGTCGGGATCTCGGCCGCGGACAGGACGCGGTGCGCCGCGCCGAGTTCGATGGCCGCCTTGGGCATGCCGAAGATCGTGCTGCTCCTCTCGTCCTGTGCGATGACGAGGCCGCCGGCGCGACGAACCGCGAGGGCTCCTCGCGCCCCGTCCCTCCCCATGCCGGTGAGCAGCACGGCCACGCCGAGGCTACCACACTCCTCCGCCAGCGACCGGAACAAAACATCGACCGAGGGACGACACCCGTTCTCCGCCGGGCCCGGCTCCACGGCCGCCGTCCCCCGACGCACCACCAGGTGGCGGCCGACCACGGCCAGGTACACCGTGCCCCGCTCCAGCCTCTCCGCCTGTTCCCCCACCTTCACCGCGAAGGGAGTCTCGCGGGACAACCACTGGGCGAGGCCGCTCGTGAAACCCGGGCTGATGTGCTGGACGAGGAGGATCGGGCAGGGGAACGCCCGCGGCAACCCCCCGAGAACGCCCTGGACCGTGCGAGACCCCCCCGCCGAGGCCCCGACGGCGACGACCCGGCGGGAGGACATCGGGACGGGGACCTCTCGCGACGACACCTGCCGCTCCCCCTCGCTCCACCCCCT
>CAZGRT010000223.1:0-3683 GCA_964528225.1 uncultured Thermodesulfobacteriota bacterium
CTCGACGTCCACGCGGTAGGGATGATCCAGGCCAACTGCTACATCCTCGGCGACGAGGAGACCCGGGAGGCCGTGGTCATCGACCCGGGGGGAGACACCCCCGTGATCCTCAAGTCGCTCCAGGCGCGCACCCTCAAGCCCGTGGCCATCCTCGCCACCCACGGCCACTTCGACCACGTCGAGGGCCTGGCGAGCCTCAAGCGGGCCACCGGAGCGCCGATCCACGTCCACCGGGGAGACCTCCCCCTCATCCAGGGGATGGCGGGCCAGGGGCTGCTCTTCGGCGTGCGGGTGGAGTCCGCGCCGCCTCCGGACGTCTTCCTGGAGGACGGCGACACCGTCGCCTTCGGCAACCTCTCCGTGGAGGTGATCCACACGCCGGGGCACTCCCTAGGGTCGGTGAGCTACCGGATCGACCGGAAGGTCTTCGTCGGCGACCTCCTCTTCGCCGGCTCCATCGGCCGCACCGACCTCCAGGGGGGCGACTACGACACCCTGATCCGCTCGGTGCGCACGCGCATCTTCACGCTGCCCGACGACACAACGGTGTACCCGGGCCACGGGCCCGCCACCACCGTCGCGGTGGAGAAGCGCACCAACCCGTTCTTCCGCTGAGGGCCCATGCTCACCGGCAAGGAAATCATCCTCGGCGTCACCGGCGGCATCGCGGCCTACAAGAGCGTGCTCCTCTGCCGCGACCTCACGAAGGCCGGGGCCAACGTGCACGTGGTGATGACCCGTCACGCCACCGAGTTCGTCACCCCCCTGACCTTCCAGACGCTCTCCGGCAACCCCGTGACCCACGAACTCTTCGAGCTCTTCCGGGGCTCCCAGATCGGCCACGTGGCCCTGGCCGACCGGGCCCACGCCACGGTGGTCGCGCCGGCCACCGCGAACCTGCTCGGCAAGGTGGCCAACGGCATCGCCGACGACTTCCTCTCCACCATGATCATGGCCACCCGGGTGCCGGTGCTCTTCGCGCCCTCGATGAACGTGGTCATGTGGGAGAGCCGGCCCGTGCAGCGAAACGTCAAGGTGCTCGGGGAGATGGGCTACCACTTCGTCGGCCCCGTGCCCGGCGAACTGGCGTGCGGCGTCGTGGGCCGGGGCAAGATGGCGTCTCCCGAGGAGATCCTCGAGGCCCTGGAGATCGTCCTCACCCCCAAGGACCTGGCCGACGAGCGGATCCTCGTCACGGCGGGCCCCACGGTGGAGCCCATCGACCCGGTGCGCTTCGTCTCGAACCACTCCTCGGGGAAGATGGGGTTCGCCCTCGCCCGGGCGGCGGTGCGCCGGGGAGCCCGGGTGACCCTGGTCACCGGCCCCACCGAGCAGCGTCCGCCGCTGCGCGCCCGGGTGGTGCGGGTGCGTACGGCGCGGGAGATGCGCGACGTGGTCGTGGCCGCCGCGCGGGACGCCACGGTGGTGATCAAGGCCGCGGCGGTGTGCGATTGGCGACCCGCCGAGGAGGCCTCGGCCAAGATCAAGAAGCGGGGCGCCGGACGCATGGATCTCGCCCTCGAGGCAAACCCCGACATCCTGCGGGAGCTCGGGGAAACGAAGCCGCCCGGCCAGCTCCTCGTGGGCTTCGCCGCGGAGACGGGCGACCTGGCGGCCAACGCCAAGGCCAAGCTGGCGGAGAAGCACCTCGACGCCGTGGTGGCGAACGACGTCACGGCGCCGGGGGCCGGCTTCCACACCGACACCAACGCCGTTCGCATCTTCACCGCGGGCGGGGGCGAGATCGGCGTGCCCCTCACTGCCAAGGACCGGGTCGCGGACCGGGTGCTCGGCGTCGTCGTCAAACTGCGCACCGGCCGGGACCGTCCGCCGGAGGACCTGCCTCCGGAGCGCGCCCGATTCTGGGAGGACGCATGAAGCTCTGCATCGTCGGGACCGGATACGTGGGGCTCGTGACGGGAACGTGCCTGGCCGAGATGGGCAACGACGTGGTCTGCGTCGACATCGACCACGCGAAGATCGCGATGCTCCAGGAGAAGAAGGTCCCGATCTACGAGCCGGGCCTGCAGGAACTGCTGGACCGCAACGTGGACGAGGGCCGCCTCACCTTCTCCACCGACCTCGCGGAGGCGGCGGCCCGGAGCCTTCTCCTCTTCATCGCGGTGGGGACCCCGGAGGGGGAGGACGGCTCCGCGGACCTCCAGCACGTGCTCGCGGTGGCGGGGGCCATCGGCCGGGCCATCACCGAGTACCGGATCGTGGTCACCAAGTCCACGGTGCCCGTCGGCACCGCGCAACTCGTGCGGGAAGCGATCCAGAAGGAACTCGACCGGAGGGGCCTGGACCTGGAGTTCGACGTCGTCTCCAACCCGGAGTTCCTGACGGAGGGCAACGCGGTCCAGGACTGCCTCAAGCCGGACCGTATCGTCGTGGGCACGGACAACGTGCGCACCGCCGAACTCCTGAAGGAGCTCTACGCGCCCTTCACCCGCACCAACCACCCGGTCATCGTCATGGACGTGCGTTCGGCCGAGATGACGAAGTACGCGGCCAACGCCATGCTGGCCACGAAGATCTCCTTCATCAACGAGATCGCCAACCTGTGCGAGAGGGTTGGGGCCGACTTGGCGGCGGTGCGCATGGGCATGGGCGCGGACAGTCGCATCGGCTACCAGTTCCTCTTCCCGGGGGTGGGCTACGGGGGCTCGTGCTTCCCCAAGGACGTCAAGGCCCTCATCCAGACCGCCCGAAAGGTCGGGGGCGACGCGAAGATCCTCGAGGCCGTGGACGCGGTGAACAACAGCCAGAAGTCGGTCCTGGCGGACAAGATCCTCGGCCACTTCTCGGACGAGGGAGTCGACCCGGCGAGCGCCACGGTGGCCGTCTGGGGCCTGGCCTTCAAGCCCAACACCGACGACATGCGGGAGGCCCCGAGCCTGACCATCGTCCGGCGCCTCCTGGAGGCCGGAGTGGCCGTGCGGGCCTACGACCCCGTGGCCGAGTCCTCCGCCCGCAAGCTGCTGGGCGAGTCGCCCCGCCTCGCGTACTGCGCCCAGAACTACGAGGCCCTCGAGGGCGCCCACGCCCTGGCCGTGTGCACGGAGTGGGGTGCCTTCCGCCGGCCCGACTTCGAGCGGATGAAGTCGCTCATGGCCCGGCCGGTGGTCTTCGACGGCCGCAACATCTACGAGCCCAGGGACATGCGCCGCCTGGGCTTCACCTACTTCGGGATCGGGCGGAAGGGGTGAAACGTGAGCCGTGAAGCGTGAAACGGGGTCTCCTCGGCCGCGTTTCACGTCTCACGTTTCACGTCTCACGTTCCCCCACTCCCACGAGGCCTCCATGCAGGTCGACCCCAACCGGTTCATCTACGCCGAGGAGCTTCGCACCCAGCACCGGGTCCTCGTGACCGGCGGCGCCGGGTTCCTGGGCTCGCACCTGTGCGAGGCGCTCCTCGCGCGGGGACGCGAAGTGCTGTGCGTCGACAACTTCTTCACGGGCCGCAAGGAGAACGTGGCCCACCTCCGCGACGACCCGCGGTTCGAACTGCTGCGCCACGACGTGACCCACCCCCTGTTCGTCGAGGTCGACCGCATCTACAACCTCGCGTGCCCCGCCTCGCCGGTGCACTACCAGTACAACCCGGTCAAGACCATCAAGACCAGTGTCGTGGGGGCGATCCACGTGCTCGGGCTCGCCAAGCGCGTCAAGGCGCGGGTCCT
>CAZGRT010000224.1:0-10629 GCA_964528225.1 uncultured Thermodesulfobacteriota bacterium
CTCGACTCCATCACCCGCCTCGCCCGGGCCTACAACACGGTGGTCCCCCACTCGGGCAAGATCCTGTCGGGCGGCGTGGACTCGAACGCCCTCCACAAGCCCAAGCGCTTCTTCGGCGCGGCGCGCAACATCGAGGAGGGCGGCAGCCTCACGATCATTGCCACCGCCCTGATCGACACGGGAAGCCGCATGGACGAGGTGATCTTCGAGGAGTTCAAGGGCACGGGCAACGCCGAGCTCCACCTCGACCGCAAGCTCGCCGACAAGCGCGTGTTCCCCGCCATCGACATGCAGCGCTCGGGCACCCGGAAGGAGGACCTCCTCCTCACCCCGCTGGAACTCAACCGCGTGTGGGTGCTCCGCAAGGTGCTCGTGCCGCTCAACCCCGTGGACGCCATGGAGTTCATGCTCGACCGCATGAAGGGCACCAAGACCAACGTGGAGTTCCTGGAGTCGATGAGCGAATAGGCCGGACCGCTAGTTCCGATACGAGAATCGGCGGCCCTGAGGCCGCCGATTCTCGTTTGGCTCGGCGGCTACCTGCACCGCACCAGGTTGAGGAAGTTCAGGAGCAGGTGGTCCGCGGCTGCCCAAGGCAGTTCCCGGGTGGCACCCAGGGCCGCCACCGCCGGCGCCCCTCCCCAGGCCTCCACGATCGTCTCCTCCACCTCGGGGTGAAACTGCAGGCCGTAGGCGCACCGACCGAAGCGGAAGGCCTGCTCCGGGCAGACGTCGGTTCGAGCCAGGGGGACGGCGCCCGCGGGCAGCTCGAAGCTGTCATCGTGCCAGTGGAAGACCGCGAACCGCTCCGGAAGACCCCAGAAGAGAGGATCCGCCAAACCCTCCTGCGTCAGGCGGAGCTGCCCGTCTCCCCTCTCCCCCCGCTCCCCCCGGCGGACCTCCGCCCCCAACACCTCCGCCAGGATCTGCGCGCCGAGGCAGATCCCGAGCAGCGGCACGCCGCACTGCGTCGCATGGCGGCAGAACACCTTGAGTTCTCGCAGAAACGGGAAGCGCCCTTCTTCCCACGCCCCCATCGTGCCGCCGAGGACGACGACCCCGTCCAGGCTCGAGGGCTCCGGAAGGGCTTCCCCCCCGTCGAGCCGAACGGTGCGGTGCCCGATGCGCGCCCGCCTAGCGAGGGACGCAAGCGTCCCGGGCGGCACCTTGGGGTCGCTCTGGACCGTGACGACGAGGCGCTCCCCGTGTCCGGGGGAGACTCCGAGCGGACCGCGGAACCCGTCCATCGCGCCCTCCTCCCTGCGGAACCGATCGAATCCGCGGGGGAAGATGCGAAGGTCGTGCCCACCCCCTGTTCTTCCCGAAAACCGCCAGGGCGCGCGACGGTTTCGTCTTGGCGGCGGGGCACTCGGACGGGAATGTATCAGGCTTCCGGCGGGGGCTCGTCTCTCACGGCCAGATGCCCAGGCTCTCGTAGGCCACGGCGATCTTGTCGATGGCGTTCACGAAGGCGGCGGTGCGCAGGTCCGCCCCCTCGGGGAGGCGCCTCTGCGTTGCTCGGATCTCGTGGTAGGCGGCGACCATGGTCTCCTCGAGCCCGGAGTTCACGAGGGCCTCCTCGCCGGGGCCGCTCGCCAGGTGCAGGGCCTCTTTCTCCGAGAACCGCTGGCCGGTCATCCTCTCGAGCGCCCGGACGAGCCCTTTGTGGATGTCCTCGTCGAAGCGCTTCTCCATCCGCCCGAAACGCACGTGGGAGAGGTTCTTCAGCCACTCGAAGTAGGACACGGTTACGCCGCCGGCGTTCAGGTACACGTCGGGCAGGACGAGCACTCCAGCCTGCTTCAGGATCTCCTCGGCGTCCGCCGTGGTCGGTCCGTTGGCCCCCTCCGCCACGATCCGCGCCCGGATCCGGGGCGCGTTCTCCCGGGTGATCTGGTTCTCCAGCGCCGCCGGCACCAGGATGTCGCAGGGCAGTTCGAGGCCCAGGGCCGACGGACTCAGCGACTCCGCTCCCGGGTAGTCGAGGATCGACCCCGTCTCCCGCCGGTGGGCCAAGACCTTCTCGAGATCCAGGCCGTTGGGGTCGTGGATCGCCCCCTCGTACTCCGCCAGCCCCACCAGGACGGCCCCCCCCTCCTGGAGGAACCTGGCGGCGTGGTAGCCCACGTTGCCGAGGCCCTGCACGACCACCCGCTTGCCCTCCAGCCCGGGCTCGAGGCCCAGGGCCCGCATGTCCTCCGCGATCGAGCACGCCTCCCTCACGCCGAAGAAGACCCCCCGCCCGGTGGCCTCGGTGCGGCCGCGGATGCCCCCCTGTCCCACGGGCTTCCCGGTGACGCACGCCAGGGTATAGAGCTTGTCGGGCGCCAACGCGCTGTACGTGTCGGCGATCCAGGCCATCTCCCGGGGGCCGGTGCCGAAGTCGGGCGCGGGCACGTCCACGCCGGGGCCGATGAAGTTCTTTCGCACGAGTTCGTAGGCGTAGCGCCGGGTGATGCGCTCGAGTTCCGCGTCCGAGTAACGGGGACGCGAGATCCGGATGCCGCCCTTCGCGCCCCCGTGGGGCACGTCCACCACGGCGCACTTGAAGGTCATCAGGGCGGCGAGAGCCATCACTTCGTCCTGGTTCACCGCCATGCTGTACCGGATGCCGCCCTTGGTGGGCAGCTTGTGGTGGCTGTGCTCGACCCGCCAGGCGCTGATCACCTCGATGGAGCCGTCGTCCCGGTGGACCGGGAAGTTCAGGTGGTAGACGCTGTTGCACTCCCGGATCTGCCGGAGCAGGGTCGGGTCGTGGTCGGTGTAGGCGGCGGCCCGCTTGAAGGTGCGCTTCACCTGCTCCCAGAAGCTGATCCGCGGCGCCGTCATCGGCTTCCTCCTGCAATCCGTACCGTGGGCTCGACGGCGCCGGCGAGGATCTCCCAGAGCCACGCGCTGGTGCGCATGCCACTGCGCAGATCGTCCATGCAGAACCTCTCGTCGGGGCCGTGGGCCCGGTCGTCGGGGCGGCCGAAGCCCAGGAGCACGACGGGCACCCCCAGCAAGCGCTGGAACGCCTCGACCACCGGGATGGAGCCCCCCTCGCGGATGAACACGGGCTCCACGCCAAAGCCCCGGCGCACCGCCTCACGGGCGGCCCGCACCGCCGGCGCATCCACCGGCAGGAGCACCGGCCGGGCCCCGTGCAGGCGCCGCACCTCGAGCCGGCACCCGGCCGGCGTGAGCTCCCGGAGACGCCTCTCGAGGGAATCGGCAACCCGCTCCGGGTCCTGGTCCGGCACCAGGCGGCAGGAGAGCTTGGCGGAGGCCTTCGCCGGGAGCACGGTCTTGGCTCCCTCCCCGGTGTACCCGGACCACAGGCCGTTGACGTCCAGCGTTGGGCGCGCCCACACGCGCTCCAGCACCGAGTAGCCCTCCTCCCCGGGCAGGGCGTCGACACCCAGGTCCCTGCAGTACCCCTCCTCGTCGAAGGGGAGGGCGCCGAAGGCGTCCCTCTCCCACGCCTGCAGGGGCCGCACGTCGTCGTAGAACCCCGGCACGGCTACCCGGCCCGCGTCGTCGTGGAGCAGGGAGAGCATGCGGGCCAGGGCGTTGGCCGGGTTGGCCACCGCCCCCCCGAAGGAGCCGGAGTGCAGGTCGCGACCCGGTCCGGTCAGGGTCGCCTCCAGGTACACGAGTCCGCGCAACCCGTAGGTGAGCGCCGGTAACCCTCCGGCGAACTGGGAGGAGTCGCTCACCACGACGGCGTCGCACGAGAGGCGTTTGCGGCTCCGCTCCACGAAAGGCTCGAGGTTCTCGCTTCCGGACTCCTCCTCGCCCTCCACGAGGAAGACCACGTTCACCGGCAGGCGGCCTCGCACCGCCAGGTGGGCCCTGACCGCAGCCAGGTGACAGAACACCTGCCCCTTGTCGTCGGTCGCGCCCCGCGCCACTACGCTGCCGTCCCGGATCGAGGGCTCGAAGGGCGGCGACGTCCAGTCCGTCGGGGGGTCGGCCGGCTGGACGTCGTAGTGCCCGTACACGAGCACGGTCGGCGCATCCGGCGCGCCCCGCCACTCGGCCACCACGGCCGGATGACCGCCGGTCTCCTCCACCGCCGCCGAAAGCCCCGCGGCGCGAAAGGCCGAGGCAAGCCACTCGGCGCAGCGGCCCACCTCCGGCGCGAGCGCCGCATCGGCGCTGACCGACGGAATGCGGAGGAATTCGACGAGATCCACGACGATCTCGTCCTCGTGTTCATTCAGCCAGGAGAGCACCTCGTCCACGCCCTGCCGCCCCAAGCTCACGCCTTCTCGCCCTCCTCGCCTCCGCCGTCGCCGGGAGAGAGGCGGTCCCGCCGCGTCCCCTCGACCCCGTAGAGGTGGTACGCACAGTCCGGCCCGACCAGGGGCACGGCGGCCTCCCGGGGTAGCCGGAGACGCCCGTGCACGATCAGCGAGCGGTACAGGTGGCGCAACCGGACCTCCTCGGCGAGCCGGCTCCGCTCCCGCTCGGGCCCCGTTGAACGCGTCACGACGCCAGATCCGCCACCCGGGCGTCCAGAGCGTCCCGGAGTGTCCCCGGATTCAGGAAGACGATCAGCCCCCTCCGTCCCCCGTTCACCCCGATGATATCGAACGACATGAGGGGTTGGTGAACCCACACGGGCACCCGCTTGCGCACGCCGAAGGGGCTGATCCCCCCAACCAGGTAGCCCGTCAGCTTCTCCGCCTCCTCCACCGTGGCCATGCGCGCCGATTTCACACCGGCGAGCCGGGCCAGCGCCTTTAGGCTCAGTTCCACGTCGCCGGGGAGCAGGCACTGCACGAACGAGCCGTCGGCGAGCGCCGCGACCAGCGTCTTGGCCATGCGCTCCACCGGCCACCCCAGCGCCTGCGCCGCGTACTCGGCCCCCTTCGCCCGGTGGTCGTACTCCCGCGCCTCGTGGGGGATCTTCTGCTGTTTCAGGAACCGCAGCGCGTTGGTCGTGGACACGGCATGGCCTCCTGTGTCAGGCTCGCGGGAAGTCTCAGGCCCAAGCGGAGAGGAGATCGTCGTGGCGCCCCAGGACCGCCGTCCCGAGATCAGCCCCTACGTCTTCCCCGTGCTCCTCGCCGGCTTCGGGTTGTGGTGCTTCTGGGACGGCTGGATCAGCAGCAACCCCGCGATGCAGGAGCACTCCCTCTTCAACCGCATCGGCAGTGCGGTTCTCCTCCCGTGGGCCCTGTGGGACTTCCTCCGGGTTCGAAAACGACTCCGCAGCGCGCCGGGCGAACCACCGAAGGACTCCGGAACTCCCGGCACCTCGCCTCCCTAGTTCCGCAATCCCTGGAGCGGCGCCGGAATCCGCCCGCCCCGCCGGATGAAGGCGGCGCAGGCGGCGGGGTTCACCGGCATGACTGGCGCCTCGCCGAGAAGCCCCCCGAAGCGGACGAGATCTCCCGCCTTCTTCCCCGGCGCCGGGATGATGCGGACCGCCGTGGTCTTCTGGTTCGCCACACCGATGGCCATCTCGTCGGCGATGATCGCGGCCAGGGTCTCCGCCGGGGTGTCGCCGGGAACGGCGACCATGTCCAGCCCCACCGAGCACACGCTGGTCATGGCCTCGAGCTTCTCCAGGGTGAGCACCCCCTCGGCCGCGGCCCGGATCATCGCCGCGTCCTCGCTCACCGGAATGAAGGCGCCGGAGAGCCCGCCCACCGAGGAAGACGCGAACGCCCCCCCCTTCTTCACGGCGTCGTTGAGCAGCATCAGGGCCGCGGTCGAACCGGGCGCGCCAGGCCGGCCGAGCCCCATCACCTCGAGGATCTGGCCCACGCTGTCACCCTCGGCCGGGGTGGGCGCCAGGGAGAGGTCCAGGATGCCGAACTCCACGCCCAGGCGTCGCGCCACCTCGCGGCCCACCAGTTCACCCATGCGGGTGATTTTGAAGGCCGTCTTCTTGATCGCCTCGGCCACCTGACCCAGGCCCGCCCCCTGGGGCAGCGCCTCGAGCGCACGGCGCACGGTCCCCGGCCCGCTCACTCCCACCAACACGGCCGCGTCGGGCTCGCCCGGGCCGAAGAACGCGCCGGCCATGAACGGGTTGTCGTCCACCGGGTTGGCGAACACCACCAGCTTGGCGCAGCCGATGCCGTCCCGCTCGCGGGTGCGGCGGGCGGTCTCGCGCAGGATCTCCCCCATCTGCAGGCACGCGTCCACGTTGATCCCCGTTCGGGTGGAGGCGACCGAGACCGAGGCGCACAGCCGCTCCGTCTCGGACAGCGCCTCCGGGATCGCCTGGAGGAGCGCCAGGTCCACGGCGGTCGCTCCCTTCTGGACGAGCGCGGAGAAGCCGCCGACGAAGTTCACCCCGACCTCCTCCGCCGCCCGGTCCACGGCGCGCGCCACCTCCAGAAACGCTTCGGGTTGCTTGGAGGGGAGGACCAGGCCCAGGGGGGTGAGACTGACCCGCGTGTTGACGATGGGAACGCCGAAGCGGCTCTCGATCGCCCGGGCGGCCTCGCCGAGCCGGCCGGCCCGGGAGAGGATCTTGTCCCGGATCTTCCGGCCGCACGCGGCCGGATCGGGGTCCGAGCAGTCCCACAGGGACACGCCGAGCGTCACCGTCCGGATGTCGAGGCGGTCGTCGGCGATCATGCCGACGGTTTCGAGGATCTCCTCGCTGGTGAACTGCATTCGGGCCTTCGGGGTTCGAGGGTGGGAAGCGCGGCACCGCGGTAGCCCGGGATTCTACCCGGGGCAACCCCGCGCCGGAAGCAGGATCGGGCGGGACTCGGACGAGCCCTATTCCTGCCAGCCCCCACCCAGGGCCCGGTAGAGACCCACGACGGCGAGGAGTTCGTCGCGGCGCGCCTGGGCGAGCCCGAGTTCGGCGTCGAAGAGCTGCCGATCGGTGTCGAGCACCTCGAGGTAGCTCGTAACCCCCCCGAAGTAGCGTTGGCGGGAGAGCTCGGCCTGGCCGGCGAGCGTTTCTCGCAGGCGCTCCTGCTCGACCCGGTACTCGGCCGTCCTGCGCACGGAGGACAGCGCGTCGCTCACCTCGCGGAAGCCCTGTTGGACCGCCTTGCGGTAGCGAAGGAGCGCCTGGCGCTGCTGCGACTCGGCCGCGCGCACGTCCGCGTCGAGGCGCCCCGCGGTAAAGATCGGCACCGTCACCTGCGGCGCCACCTGCCAGATCTGGGCGTCGTTCTCGGCAATGCGGGTGAAGTCCTCGGCTTCCCCCCCATAGAAGGCCGTCAAGGTCACCCGGGGAAAGTACGCGGCCCGCGCCACCCCGATGCGGGCGTTGGCCGCCACCAACTGCTGCTCGGCGGACCGGATGTCGGGCCGCCGCTCGAGCAGCGAGGAGGGGACCCCCGCGGGCACTTGAGCCGCGAGGTCCTGGCGGCCCAGCGGTTCGCCCCGCTCCACGGGACCCGGATCGCGCCCGAGCAGGATCGAGATCTCGTTCTCCCGGTTCTCTCGCGCCTGCTCGATCAGCGGGATTCGGCCGGCGGCCGTGTGCACCAGGCTTGCCGCCTGATCGACCTCCAGCTGGCTCGCGACGCCGTGGTCCAGGCGAGCCTTCACCAGCCCCAGGGACTCCTCCCGGGCCGCCAGGGTCCCTCGTGATATCCGGAGTTCCTCGTCGAGCTCGAGCAGCTCGTAGTACGCTCGGGCCAGGTCGGCCACCAGGGTGAGCGACACGAACTTGCGATCCTCCTCGGTCGCCAGCACCTCGGCCTCCGCCGCCTCGACGCCGCGCCGGATCCGGCCCCAGAAGTCCGCCTCCCACAGGAGGTCGGCCACGAGGAAGTTGGCCGCGAGATCCCGATCGGTGCCGGGGGGGAAGGGCGCCAGCCCGATGCGCGACACCCGGTCCAACTCGCCCCGGTAGGTCGCGGACAGTTCCGGATAGAGGAAGGACTCCGTGGAATCCCTCCGGGCCCGTGCCTCCTCGATGCGCTCCACCGCGACGCGCAGGTCGTAGTTCCCCTTCAGCGCATCCTCGATCAGGCGCTGCAACGCCGGATCCCGGTACACGGCCGACCACCCCCGGTCCCCGAAGGTCGGTCCAGGCGCCTCCGCCGCCACGGCCGTCGCGCCCCGAAACGCAGCGGGCACGGGGTAGTCGGGACGCTGGTAGTCCGGCCCCACGGCACAACCCGCCACGAGACCCACCGCCAACACGAGACAGGCCGGACGCCTCATGCCTTCCCCCCTTCCGACGCAGGCACCGCATCCGTGGCTGGCGCCGCCGTCTTCCTCCTGCCGAACACCCTCTCCACCAGCACGAAGAGGACCGGCACGAGGCACACGCCGAATACGGTCGCCATGAGCATCCCGCTGAACACGGCCATCCCCATCACCTTGCGGGCCTCGGCGCCGGCCCCGCTGGCGACGAGCAGAGGCAGCACGCCGAGGATGAAGGAGAAAGCCGTCATCAGGATCGGCCGGAACCGGAGCTTGGCGGCCTCCAGCGCCGCGTCCACCGCCGACAGCCCTTCCTTGTCCATCTTCTCCCGCGCAAATTCCACGATCAGAATCGCGTTCTTCGCCGCCAGCCCGATGAGCATCACCAGGCCGATCTGGGCGAACACGTTGTTGACGTAGCTCGGGCTGAACTGCCTCGCCAGCCAGAGGCCGCCGAAGGCACCGAATACGGCAAAAGGTATCCCCAGCAGAATGCTCAGCGGCATCGACCAACTCTCGTACTGCGCCGCGAGGATCAGGAAAACGAACAGGAGTGCGAACGCGAACACCACGGCTCCGGTTCCGGCGGCCTTCTTCTCCTGGTAGGACATGTTCGCCCAGTCGTATCCCATGTCCTGCGGCAGAACCTCCGCCGCCACTTCCTCCAGCGCCGCCAAGGCCTGCCCGGAACTGAACCCGGGAGCCGGAACACCCGACAGTTCGGCCGCCCGGTAGAGGTTGAAGCGGTTCGTGTACTCCGGCCCGCTCACGGGGCCGGTCGTCACCAGGGTGGACAGTGGGACCATGTCTCCGCCACTGCTTCTCACGTAGAACAGGCCCAGGTCACCGACCGACCTTCGATAATCCGCGTCCGCCATCGCGTACACCTTGTAGACGCGGCCGAAACGGTTGAAGTCGTTGACGTAGGACCCGCCGAGAAGCGCCCCGAGCGTCCGATTCACGTCCTGGATGGACACGCCCAGCTTGAGAACCTTGTCCCGGTCGATGTCCACGAAGATCTGGGGCACGTCGGAGCGGTAGGGTGTCCCGACCCGGCCGACCTCGGGACGAGCCATCACCGCCTGGACGAACTTCTGGGTCTGTTCGGCGAGGTAGCCCGGCGTGTTGCCCGCCCGGTCCTGGAGCATCATCGTGAACCCCGCTCCGGTCCCCAAGCCGGGGATCGCGGGCGGCCCGAACGCGAAGACCACGGCCTCCGGGACCTGGGCCGCGAACCGCCGGTTGAGGGTGCCGAGGATCTGGGCAACCTGTTGTCCCTCCCCCGTCCTCTCGCTCCACCCCTTCAGCGAGACGAAGAAGAACCCCATGCTCGTGGAATAGGACTGGCTCAAGAGGCTGTAGCCGACGATCGTCGACACGGTCTCCACTCCCTCCACACCCGCGATGATCTCCTCCACCTTCTGGCAGACCGGCATCGTCCGCTCCAGGGAGGCGGCATCGGGCAACTGGGCCGCGACCAGGAGGTAGCCCTGGTCCTCCTCCGGGATGAACCCTCCGGGAATCCGTTGCAGAAGGAGGAAGATCAGGACGACCAGACCCACCAGGATCAGCATGCTCCGTGCCACCCGCCGGATCAGGAAGCCGGCGATGCCCAGGTAGCCCGTGGTAGCCCCGTCGAGCACGCGGTTGAAGACGCGGTAGAACGGGGCGAGGAGGCTCTTGCGCCCTGCGCCCTGCGGCTTGAGGACCATGGCGGCGAGGGCGGGGCTGAGGGTCAGGGCGTTGATCGACGAAAAGCACACGGAGATGGCGATGGTGATCGCGAACTGCTGGTACAGCCGCCCCGTGATGCCCCCCATGAAAGCCACCGGCACAAACACCGCGACCATGACGAGGGTGGTCGCCACGACAGGCGCCGAGACCTCCTCCATCGCCTTCAGGGTCGCCTCCTTGGGGGATAGGCCTCGCGCCACGTGGGACATCACGGCCTCGACCACCACGATGGCGTCGTCGACGACCGTGCCGATGGCCAGCACCAGGCCCAGAAGCGATAGGGTGTTCACCGAGAACCCGACCAGCGGGAACACGGCGAAGGTCGCGACCAGGGAGACCGGGATCGCGATCAGGGGAATCAGGGTGGCCCGCCAATTCTGCAGGAAGACGAACACCACCAGGATGACGAGGGCCATCGCCTCGAACAGGGTGACGACGATCTCCTTCAACCCCTCCCGGACGGACTGGGTCGTGTCCAGGGTGATTCGGTGGATCAGGCCCTGGGGGAACCGGGTCGCCAGTTCGTCCATCGTCGCGAACACCTGATCCGCGACCTGGATGGCGTTGGAGCCGGGCAACTGGTACACGGCCACCACCGCCGCAGGCTTGCCGTCCACCCGACCCTGGGAGTTGTAGAGGACCGTGCCCAACTCCACGCGGGCGACGTCCTCGATGCGGACCTGGCGACCCGAAGCATCGGTCCGGAGCACGATCCGGCCGAACTCCTCGGCCGTCATCAGCCGCCCCTGGGTCTGGACCGTATACGTGACGTCCGTGCCC
>CAZGRT010000225.1:0-6890 GCA_964528225.1 uncultured Thermodesulfobacteriota bacterium
GGCTCTCCCCGAACCCGGGCATCCTCCACCTCCTCCCGAACGCGGGGCAGGACCTTGCCGGCGTCCGGAACCGGGAGCCTCCCGTCGGTGCGCACGAAGTCCTCGAGCATGTCGATCACCAGCAGGGCGCGCCTCATCTCACCACCCCTCCTCTCCCACCAGCGGCACGAAGCGGCACCCTCCCAGATTCTCCTCGCGAAAGCCGCCTCGGGTTCGCGTCACCCGCAGCAGGTCCTGGGAGCCGCGATCGCCCACCGGGATGACGAGCACGCCCCCGGCTCCCAGTTGCTGCTGGAGACTCTCGGGAACCCTCGGGCCGCCCGCGGTCACGATCACGCCCTGGAACGGCGCAAGGTCCGGGAGCCCTAGCGTCCCGTCGCCCCGGTGGACCTTCACGCCGAGGTACCCCAACCGCAGGAGCCGCCCCTCCGCGTCGTCGGCCAGCACCGGGTCCCTCTCGATCGTGTGCACCTCGCACCCCATCTCCGCCAGGATCGCCGCCTGGTAGCCCGACCCCGTTCCCACCTCGAGCACGCGCTCCCCGCCCCGCAGGCGCAACGCCTCGGTCATGATCGCCACCATGTAGGGCTGGGAGATGGTCTGCCCCCTCCCGATGGGGAGGGGCGTGTCCTCGTAGGCCATGTGCTGCTGGGAGGACGGGACGAACTCGTGGCGGGGCACGAGCCGGAAGGCCCGGAGGACCCCCGTGTCCACGATTCCCCGCGCCTCGAGCTGCCGGCGCACCATCCGCTCGCGGTCGGCTTCCCAGTCGACGCCACCACGCCCGCCGGCGGGTCCAGGGCTCGGGAGGTCCACGGTGGCAGGGTAGCGGACCCCACTCCCGTGTCAACGGCAGGGCGAGGGGCTCAGCGGCGCAGGTTGCGCAGCGTGTGGCGGGCGATGCACTTGAGGGTGTCGAAGACGCCCTCGCCGGTGGTGGCGCTGGCCGGGAAGTCGGGGAAGCCCGGGTTCCCGAGGGCTGCGCGGATCTCCTCCACCGGCAGAGCGTCCGGCAGGTCCCGCTTGTTGTACTGGATGACGATCGGGAGCGTCTCGTCCGAGAGTCCGTAGGCGGCCAGGTTGCGCTTCAGGCCCAGGAAGGACTCGACGTTCGCGTCGATGCGCAGGGGATCGCTGTCGGCCACGAACACGAGCCCGTCGACGCCCTTCAGGATCAACTTCCGGCTCGCCTCGTAGAAGACCTGTCCCGGCACCGTGTACAGGTGGAACCGAACCTTGAAGCCGTTGAGCGTGCCCATGTTCATGGGGAGGAAGTCGAAGAAGAGGGTCCTCTCGGTCTCCGTCGCGAGGCTGATCAGCCTGCCGCGGTTCCCGTCGGGAGCCCTCCCGTAGATGAACTTGAGGTTGGTGGTCTTTCCGCAAAGACCCGGCCCGTAATAGACGATCTTTACGTTGAGCTCTCGGGTCGAGTAGTTGAGGAAGGCCATTGGACTCAGAACGAGAAGAGTTCGTCGATGTCCTTCTCCGTGATCTCGCAGAGGGGGTTGAGGTCGAGGCGGTCGTTCAGGGTCATGCGGTGGACGATCCGCTTGACGACCTCCTGGATCTCCTCGGCGGCCTTGCGCACCCGCAGGCGCACGAGCCCCAGGGACGCGTCGTTGCCGAAGATCACGGCCAGGATCGCCCGGGTGCCGATGAGGCTGATGTGTATGCTGTCCTTCTTGCCCTGGTGGAACAGGAGCGTGAAGTCCTTCTCCCCCACCATCTCGGCCATGGTCGCCGTCGCCGCGATGTTCGAGGCGGCGAGGGAACAGAACGACGTGAGGTCCAGGCCCCCGGTGTCGCCGTAGTCGGCCACCAACTGTCCGTGGGCATCGAGCAGGAGGACAGCCTTGGCCTTGGCGTCCGCGTGCACCCGAGCCAGCACGTCCTTGAGATCGGAGTGCTCCTCCTCGTAAACGACGAGTTGCGCGATCCCTTCCTTGAGGCTCACGTGAGGTCCTCCTCGTTCTCGGCCAGGTCGAGCATGCTCTCCCCGGCCACGTACGGTTTCGACGCGAGCATCCGGACGCGTTCCAGGCGTTTGAGGATGTCGCGGATCCGGAGCGCGTTCTCCTGGATCACCCGGCTCTTCTCCTGGACGTCGCCGATCCCCGGGTGCCGGAGGGACAGGGCCTCGGCGGCCATCAGCACGGCGGCGAGGGGGTTGTTCAACTCGTGGGAGACGCTCGCCACCACCTCGCGCACCGTTCGAAGCTTCTCGACCTCGGTCGCCTCCGCCTGCTCGCGCCTGCGCGCCACGAGCGCCAGCAACCGCGCCTTCAACTCCCGGATGTCGAACGGTTTGGTGATGTAATCATCGGCATCGTCGCCCGAGGTCTTTACCCTTCGTTCGCCTTCCGTCCCGAGAGCCATGAGCAGCACGGGAATGCGGCGGGTCCTGGAGTCGGCTCGCAACCTCCGCAGGACCTCCGCAGCGTCGAGATCCGTCAGCCCCTGGTCCAGGACGACGACGTCCGGCCCCAGGCTTCCGGCCATCTCCACCCCGTCCTCGCCGCGGAGGGCGGAGTGGACCCGGAGGCCCTGGTTCTCCAGGTACATCTCCACGAACCGAACGATGGAGGGGTCGTCGTCCACCACGAGCGCGGTGATCGGCGCCGAGGAGGCGGCCGCAGGAATCCTTCGGGCCGGAATCCGGTCCATGTCCTCACCCTCTCCCGGTCTCGGTCCGGACACGCGTCACCCGGCAGTCCAGGCTCCCCCGGGCCACGGTCACGGTGACGTCGTCGTCCTGGCGGCACTGCCGCGCATCGCGGATGACCCGACCCGAGGCGGCTCGGGCCACGGCATACCCTCGGGCCAGAACGCCCAGGGGGCTGAGCGCCCCCAACTTCTCCGTCAACGACGCCAGGGGCCCCCGCCGCGAGGCCACGGACGCGGGCCCCCAGACCCCGAGCCGGTCCCGCAGCCTGCCCAGGCGCTCACGGGCCACCGCCACGGTGCGCGCCGGGTCTGCGAGAGCGAGACGCGCCTCAAGGGCGCCGACCTCCGCCCGAAGGCCCGCGACGACCCTTCCTCCGGCCACCGACAGGGCCTCGGACCGGGCGTCCAGCGCGATCCGGACCCTCGCGATCCGGGACCGCGGCGATCGCAGAAGCGGGTCGACGCGCTCGACCCGGGCACGGAGCGAGGAGACGGCGCGCTGCATGGCGGAGCCCAGTTCCCGCTCGCGACGCTCCAGCCGCTCCACCCACCGCGCGCGTTCCCGCACGGCCAACTCCGCCGCGGCCGAAGGCGTCGGCGCGCGCACGTCTGCGGCGAAGTCGACCAGGGTCACGTCTGTCTCGTGGCCCACCGCGGCGATGACGGGCACCGGGCAGGAGGCCACGGCCCTCACGAGGGCCTCGTCGTTGAAGGCCGAGAGGTCCTCGGCGCTTCCTCCCCCCCGGCCCAGGATCACCACCTCCACGTCCTCCCGGTCCGCGACCAGGGCCAGGGCCACTCGGAGCTCCTCGGCCGCCCCCTCCCCCTGGACCCGAGCGGGGGCGACGTAGACGTGCACTCCGGGGGCCCGGCGGCCGAGGACCTGGAGAATGTCCCGCAGGGCCGCGCCGGTGGCCGAGGTCACCACCCCCACCCCCCGGGGCAGCTCGGGCAGCGGCCTCTTCCTCCCCTCGGCGAAGAGCCCCTCCTCCGCGAGCCTCCTGCGCAGCGCCTCCAGTTCGAGCCGGCGCAGTCCCTCCCCGAGCGGCTCCGCGTCCTCCACGATGAGCTGGAGATCCCCCCGGGCCTCGTAGACGGTGAGGCGCCCGCGCACCAGGACGCGGGCCCCTTCCGAGAAGGAAAGTCCCAGCAGCCGCATCACGTTGCGGAAGCAGACGGCCCGGATCTGCCCCTGGACGTCGCCCAGGGTGAAGTACGCGTGCCCCGAGGCGGGCACGCGGAGGTTGCTCACCTCCCCCTCCACCCAGAGCGAGGGGAGCCGGCTCTCCAGGAGGCCTCGGACGCGCCCGACGAGTTCCGAGACGGTCAGGACCTCGCCCGGTTCCGGGGTCCAGGGTATTTCAGTCCCGGAGGGCGTCACCGACCTCTCCCGAGCTCCGGAGGTACGCCGCCAGCCGGCGCTTGAGATCCGCTTCGATCTGGCGCACCCGCTCCCGGGAGACCCCGAACGTCTCCCCGATCTCCCGCAGCGTGGCGGGCTCCTCCGCGAGCAGCCGGCGGTCGAAGATCGCCTGCTCCCGTTCGTCGAGGGTGGCGCGGAACTCCGAGAACTTCGCCCGGACCACTCCCCGGAACTCCCGGTCCGCGATCTGCTCGCTAAGGTCCCCGTCGGTGTCCGCCACGAAGTCCATGCGGCTCGACTCCGACCCCTCGTCCAGGGGGGCATCGAGGGAGACGTCCGAGCCGGAGAGCCGCTTCTCCATCTCCACCACCTCGTCCTCGCGCACGTCGAGGCGGGAGGCGATCAAGCGGGGCTCCGGCTTGAACCCCTGGGCCTCGAGTTCGCGCTTGGCCTTGCGGAGGTTGAAGAAGAGCCGGCGCTGGTTCTGCGTGGTCCCGATCTTGACCAGGGACCAGTTGTTCAGGATGTAGCGGATGATGTAGGCGCGGATCCACCACGCCGCGTAGGACGAGAGCTTCACCCCCTTGTAGGGGTCGAACTTCTCCACCGCCCGCATCAGGCCGATGTTGCCCTCCTGGATGAGGTCCATGAAGTTCACGAAATTGCGTCGGAACTCGTAGGCGATCTTGACCACGAGGCGCAGGTTGGCGAGCACCAGCGTGTAGGCCGCGCGCACGTCCCCTTCCTCGCGGTATTTCCGGGCGAGCCGGGACTCCTCCTCGAGGGACAGCAGCGGGTAGCGGCTCACCTCCGCCATGTACTGCTGCAGGGGCCCGCTCTCGACGACGTCCCCGGACGGGGGGGCTGCGAGGTCTCCCTCCTCGAAGTACCCGTGGCCCAGGTCCGGCTCGCCGCCCTCCTCCTCGGACGGCTCCTGGACCTCGGGCTCCACCACCTCGAGCACTTCCTCTTCGGGAACCGCCGCGGGGCGGGGTCGACCCTTCCCCGGCTCTCGGCCGCCTTCGCTCATCCGGCGAGACTCCCTGGCATCGACCCCGCACCTCGCCCACCGGACGGGTGCGGGCAATGGAAAGGCCGCATGTTACGGAAAGGGCAAGCAGCCCGCAACGAGGCCGCGCCTCACGGACTGCCGTGACAGCCCTTGCACCAGCTGCGCATCTCCTCGCGGCCCAAGCACGCCAGACACTGCGGAGCGTGGGGGTCGTGGCACGAGACGCAGTCGAAGGATCGGCCGGGCCGGAGGGGGTCCCGGGCGGACCGGAGGGGGTGCCGAAGTCGCGGGTGCCGCCCTTCGCCGTGGTCGGGGTGACACACGGCGCACAGGGGAGCCGGGTCCTGGGGCTGCCAGTCGGGCGGCAGGTGGCACGGCGTGCACCCCTTCTGCAGGACCGGAAGGTGCTTCGCCCCTTCGAACCGGTGGCACTCCTTGCACCCCGATGCGTCCACCCGGTGGCAGGTGCGGCACGCCTGCGGGGATGACCGGTGGAACCCGCTCTCCGCGCCTGCCGCCCCGTACACCGTCAGGGTCACGACGCTCCCCTCGGCCGCGACCTCCAGCCGCGATCCTTCGGCGCGAAGCCCCTCGACCCGCAGGTGGTACGCGCCGGCGACGTCCCGGGCCAGACCCGCCCTCCGGCCGTCCAGCGTCACGCCGGGAGCCTCGGAGGAGACCACCACGAGCCATGCGCGGTCGCCCCGGACCCGGGCCTGATCTGCCGGTGCCAGCACGGTCAGCGCGCCGGCCGGGGCGCTCCCGCCCAGGAGCAGCGCCGCCCCCAGGATCCACCGAGCCCGCCTCACGAGCTTCCCCCCTCCGCCGTCCGCTCCGCCCGCGCGAGGGAACCCGTCCACGCATCCGCCGCGCGGGCGCCGTCGATGGCCGCGCTCACGATCCCCCCCGCGTACCCGGCGCCCTCTCCTACCGGGTACAGCCCCGGCAGCCCAGGCGACTGCAGGTCGTCTCCCCGCACCAGGCGGACCGGGCTGGACGTGCGCGTCTCCACGCCGAGGAGGAGCGCCTCTTCGATCGGCCGCACCTGCCGCGCCAGGAGGGGAAGCGCGCTGCGCAGTGCCTCCGCGACGGCCTCCGGGAGGCAGGTGGCCAAGTCGGCCGCCACGGGCCGCCAGGGGCAGCTCGAGCGCGGCAGATCCACCGACGGCCTACCCGCCACGAAGTCGCGGACGCGCTGGGCCGGAACTCCCCGCTCCCCCCCGAGGTCCCGCGCTCGCCGCTCCCATTCCCGCTGACGGGAATAGCCCGACAGCGCCTCGCGCCCGAGATCGGAAGGCTCGACCGCGGCGACGACCGCCGCGTTGGCCCAGGGCCCGCGCCTTCCCGAAGAACTCATCCCGTTCACCACCAAGCCGTCGACCTCGGTGCCAGCCGGAATCACGGTTCCCCCGGGGCACATGCAGAAGGAGTACACGTCGCGGCCGTTCGCTCCCCGGGCCTTCACCGAGAACTCCGCGGGCGGGAGGCCCCGTTCCCCCACCCAACGGCCGTACTGGTTGCGGTCGAGCCAGTCCTGCTGCATCTCCATCCGGAAGCCGACCGCAAAACCCTTCCGCTCCGCCGTCGCTCCCTGCGCCACGAGCCGGCCCACCAGGTCGCGGGCGCTGTGGCCCACCCCGAGGACCACCGGGCTACCCCGAAACGGGCCCCGCGCCGTGGAGACCCCCGCGACCCGCCCGCCCTCGACGATCAACTCCTCCACCCGGGTCCGAAAGTGCACCTCGCAACCCGAGGCCAGGAGGCGCTCCCGAACCCTCCGCACGATCGCGCGGAGTCGATCGGTCCCCAGGTGCGGCCGGGCGTCGAAGAGGATCTCCTCGGGGGCGCCGG
>CAZGRT010000226.1:0-6796 GCA_964528225.1 uncultured Thermodesulfobacteriota bacterium
ATGATGAAAATACAGCTAATCAAAATCAATTGCAACATATTTTTTCGTCATTTGAAGATGGCAGCGCATATAAAATATCTGAAGTTGAAAAAAGATTGATGAACTATATGAAACACACTTGGCCTCGCCGCTCGCCACGAACTGGTCGGTGATCACCTGGGCGCCGTCGGCGAAGTCGCCGTACTGGGCCTCCCACAGGACCAGGGTGTTGGGGTCCACGGCCGAGTAGCCGTACTCGAACCCGAGCACCGCCGCCTCGGAGAGCGGGCTGTCGTGCACGCGGAAGCGCGCCCGGCCCCCGTCGAGCCGGTCCAGGGGCACGTGGATGCGCCCGTCCTCGGCGTCGTACCAGACGGCGTGGCGCTGGCTGAAGGTTCCCCGGCCGCTGTCCTCGCCGCTCAGGCGGATCGGCACGCCCTCGGAGACCAGGGACCCGAAGGCGAGCGCCTCGGCGCCGGCCCAGTCGATCCCCTTGCCCTGCTCGACCGCCTCCACCCGCCGCTCGACGATCTTCTGGAGCTTGGGGTGGACGCGGAAGCCCTCGGGGGCCCGGGCCAGCGCCCGGCAGAGATCGCGGAGCGCCTCCGCCGGGTAGGCCGTGTCGACGGCGTCGGAGGTCCAGCGGTTGTCCAGGGACTCCCACCCGTCCCAGGGCTGCGGGGGCACCCACACGCACGCCTGGGAGTGGGCGGTCTCGTAAGCGCAGTCCATCGCCCCGTCGATCTCCCCGACGACCGCCTCGAGGTCGCCCTCCCGCGCGATCCCTTCCCGGACCATCTCTTCGGCGAAGAGCCGGTACACCGTGGGGCGCTCCCGGATGCGCTGGTACAGGGTCGGCTGGGTGAAGTACGGCTCGTCCCCCTCGTTGTGGCCGTGCCGGCGGTAGCACACCAGGTCGATCACCGCGTCCTTGGCGAACTCCATGCGGTAGGCGAAGGCCAGCCGGGTGGCGAAGAGCACCGCGGCCGGGTTCTCGCCGTGCACGTGGAAGATCGGGACCATGAGCATCTTCGCCACGTCGGTGGCGTAGCGGGTGGAGCGGGCGTTCTCCGGGAGCGTCGTGTACCCGATCTGGTTGTTGAGCACCACGTGGAGGGTCCCCCCGGTGGAGTAGCCGGCGAGGCGCGCCATGTTGAGGGTCTCGGCCACGATGCCCTGGCCCGGGAACGCCGAGTCGCCGTGGATGAGCACGGGCAGGACCTTCCGCGGCCCCTCCTCCCCCAGGCGGTCCTGCAGCGCCCGGGCGATCCCCTCCACGACCGGGTTCACCGCCTCCAGGTGGCTCGGGTTCTCCGGGAGGACCACGTGCACCGGGCCGGCGCCGGTGTCCACGTCGCCGACGTAGCCGCTGTGGTACTTCACGTCGCCGCCGCCCGGCACCGCCTCGGGGTCGTAGGTGGCCTCGAACTGGCAGAAGACCTCCTCGTAGCTCTTCCCCAGCAGGTTCACGTGGACGTTGAGCCGCCCCCGGTGGGCCATGCCGAGCACGGCCTGGCGCACCCCGGACCGGGCCGCGACCCGCATCAGGTCGCGCAGCTGAGGGATCAGGGCCTCCGCCCCCTCCAGGGAGAAGCGGGTCTGGCCGAGGTAGCGGCGCTGGAGGAACTCCTCGAACCGCCCCGCGCGGCACAGCCACTCGAGCACCCAGCGGCGGTCGTCGGCGGAGAGGTCGAAGCGGCCCCGGGCCGGCTCCAGCCGGCTTCGCAGCCACTCGCGCTCCCCCGGATCCTGGAGGTGCATGTACTCCACGCCCACCGAGTGGCAGTAGGTATCGCGCAGGATGTCGACCACGGCGCCGAGGGGCACGGACTCGCCCTCCCCGAAGCCGGGCGCGTAGACGGGCTTCTCCAGGTCCTCCCGCCCCAGGCCGAAGGCCTCCAGGTCCAGCAGGGGGTGGGACGTCGGACAGACCGAGAGGGGGTCGAGGCACGACATCAAGTGCCCCAGGTCGCGGTAGCGCTGGATCAGGGCCTCGGCCTTCGCCTGCAGGGCCAGGGCCTCCGAAGCGAGCCCGGACGGACGGGCGGACCCGAGCTCGAACCCCTGGAAGAAGGCCTGCCACTCGGGCGAGACCGCCCGGGGCGACTCCTTCCATCGGGAGTACTGCTCGTCGATGTACGCGGCGTTCCACACGCCCGGATTCTCCATGGAAGTCCTCCGACCCCGCAGCGGACGAAGCCGTGCCAGGGTACTCGCCTGGGCCGCGGATGCAAGATCTTCCCCCCGTGGCGGCGGGAGCGCGTGGCCCGGTCGCGGTGGGGCGCGCGTCGCCCCCCTTGAATCGGACGGCGGCGTGGTTACAATGGCACGTCTTTTGTCCCCGTCCCCGCGAGGAGGCCTCGATGCCCCGTCCCCTCTCCCCCGAGCAGCTCCGGCACCGGGTGGACCCTGCCCAGTTCCCCTTCGAGACCACGGCGGACCTGGAGCCCGAGCGCCGGCCCCTCGGCCAGGAGCGAGCCCTGCGTGCCCTGGACTTCGGGATCGAGGTGGACAGCGAAGGGTACAACATCTTCGTGCTCGGGGCCTCGGGCGCCGGGAAGCGCACCACGGTCCTGTCGGTGCTCGAGGAGGCGGCCCGGCGGCGCCCGGTGCCGGACGACTGGATCTACCTCTTCAACTTCGACGACGAGGAGCGGCCGCTGGCGGTGCCCCTGCCCCCGGGTACCGGCGAGGCGCTGCGCCAGGACATGGAGGCCCTGGTCCGGAGCCTGCTGACGGAGATCCCGAAGGCCTTCTCGGGCGACGGGTACGAGAAGGAGAAGGCCGCGGCGGTCAAGGAGGCCCAGGAGGAGAAGGCCCGGGCGTTCCGCGAGTTGGAGGGCATCGCGAACACCCACGGGTTCCTCGTGCAGCGAAGCGCCGAGGGCCTGGCGCTCATCTACACCCACGAGGGGTCGCCGGTGAGCCAGGAGGACTTCGAGAAGCTCCCGGAGGAGGAGCAGGAGAAGGTCCGGGAGGCTCGCGAGCTTCTCCAGGCCAAGCTCCGCGACACCATCGAGGCGGTGCGCGAGATCGACCGAAGGGTCAAGGAGGCCCTCAAGACCCTGGAGCGCCGGGTCGCGCTGGCCGCCGTGGGCCATGAGATCGAGTCCCTGGCGGAGAAGTACCGCAGCCACCCGGCGGTGGTGGACTACCTCAAGGCCGTCGAGAAGGACGTGGTGGAGAACCTCGACGAGTTCCGGTCCGCCGCGTCCGAGACGCCGGCCCTGCCCTTCCCGTTCCGGCCGCCCACCCCCGAGCAGCGCACCCGCCGCTACCAGGTGAACGTGCTCGTGAACAACAAGGGTCTGGAGGCGGCCCCGGTGGTCCACGAGTCGAACCCCACCTACCACAACCTGATCGGGCGCATCGAGCACCACGTGCAGTTGGGCGCCTTCGTCACCGACTTCACCCTGGTGAAGGCCGGGGCGTTCCACCGGGCCAACGGCGGGTACCTGCTCCTCGACGCCCGCGACGTGCTGCTCAACCCCTTCGCCTACGACGCCCTGAAGCGGGTCCTCAAGGACCGACGCATCCGGATGGAGGAGATCGGCGAGCAGTTCCGGCTGATCTCCACGGCCTCCCTCAAGCCCGAGCCCATCCCCGCCCGGGTGAAGATCGTGCTCCTCGGCACGCCCTGGCTGTACTACCTTCTGCGCCACTACGACGAGGACTTCGCCCAGCTGTTCAAGGTCAAGGGGGAGTTCGCGGAGGACATGGCCCTGACCGACGAGAGCCGCATGGCCTACGCGTTCCTGGTGGCCCACCACTGCGCGGAGGAGGGGCTGCTGCCGTTCCACCGCGACGCCGTGGCCCGGGTGGTGGAGCAGGGCCTGCGGGCGGCCGAGCACCAGGGCCGGGTCTCCACCCATCGCCAGGAGATCGTGGACCTCGTGCGCGAGGCGCACCACTGGGCGCGCTCCCAGCACGCGGAGCAGGTGCGGGCCGAGCACGTGGCCCGGGCGGCCGCGGAGAAGGTCTACCGGGACAGCTACCTGGAGGAGATCATCGGCCGGATGATCGACGAGGGCACCATCCACATCGACGCGGACGGCGACGCGGTGGGGCAGGTGAACGGCCTGTCGGTGTACGACCTCGGCGACTACGCCTTCGGCAAGCCCTCCCGGGTCACGGCCAAGGTGTTCCTCGGCAAGGAGGGCGTGGTCAACATCGAACGGGAGAGCGACCTCGGCGGGCGCATCCACAACAAGGGCGTCCTCATCCTGCAGGGCTATTTCGGCTCCCGCTACGCTCGCCGGTTCCCCATCGCCTTCGCCGCCACGCTGTGCTTCGAGCAGTCCTACGGAGGGGTCGAGGGCGACAGCGCTTCCTCGGCCGAGCTCTTCGCCCTGATCTCGGCACTCGGAGAGCTTCCCCTGCGCCAGGACCTGGCGGTCACCGGCTCGGTGGACCAGCGGGGCAACATCCAGGCGGTGGGCGGCATCAACCTCAAGATCGAGGGCTTCTACAAGACCTGCCGGGCCAAGGGCCTCACCGGGAAGCAGGGGGTCGTGATCCCCCAGGCCAACGTCCGCCACCTGATGCTCGAGGACGAGGTGGTGGAGGCGGTGGGCGCGGGCCGCTTCCACATCCACCCGGTCGCCACCGTCGACGAGGCCATGGCCCTCCTCGCGGACCTCCCGGCCGGGGAGGAGGACGCCTACGGCGCCTACCCGGAGGGCAGCGTGAACGGCAAGGTCATGCGCCGGCTCGAGCGCCTGGCCGAACTGTGGCGCAGGCTCCACGCGCCCGAGGAGTGAGCCCCCCCGCCAGGAACCCGGGGGGAGCTGCGGCGGGCCGCCGAGGCCCGGTCGTCCGCGAGATCCTCTGCCGCTCCGCCCTCTCCCGCTCCCGGATCCCGGGAGCCACCTACTGCGTCAACCCCTTCGTGGGGTGCTCCCACGCCTGCCGGTACTGCTACGCCTCGTTCATGAAGCGGTTCACGGGCCACGGGGAGCCGTGGGGCGCCTTCGTGGACGTGCGGGTGAACGCCCCCGAGGCGCTGGCGGCCCAGCTCGAGCGGGCCCGCCCGGCGCCGGTGCTGCTCAGCACCGTCACCGACCCCTACCAACCCCTCGAGGAGCGCTACCTCGTGACGCGGCGCTGCCTGGAGCACCTGCTGCGGCGCCGCTTCCCGGTGGACATCCTCACCAAGTCGCCCCTGGTGCTTCGGGACCTGGACCTGCTGGCGGGGGCCGAGGGCGTGGCCGTCGGGCTCTCGGTCACCACGGACGACGACGCCGTCCGGCGGGCCTTCGAGCCCGGGGCGCCGCCGGTGGAGGCGCGTCTCGGGGCCCTGCGCGAGCTTCGGAGCCGGGGGGTGGAGACCTACGCCTTCGTGGGGCCGCTCCTCCCCATGGACCCCGAGCGCCTGGCCGGCGCCCTGGGGCCGTGGGTGGACCGCGTGTACGTGGACCGGATGAACTACGCCGGGAAGACGGCCGGCCTGTACCGGCGGATGGGGTGGTCGCGCTGGCTCGACCCGGACTTCGTCGGCGCGGTCGAGGAGCGCCTCCTGGGTGGGCTCGACCGGAGCCGGGTCACCGTGCTCTCCTGACCCCGTCCGGGCGGGGCGGTCAGAGGGGCCAGAAGTGGTTGTCGTTCCACACCGCCTCGGTGAGGTCCCGGTCCACCCGGACGAGCAGGTCCAGGTGTCCGCGCTCCCACTCGGCCAGCCAGCGGTACAGGTCCCGCTCCTGCGGGTCCTCGGCCTGCTCCGCCCGCTCCCCGTAGAGGCGCACGGCGTTGCGCTCCATGGCCATGGCCGCGGCGACGGCGGCCGCCTCGAAGCCCGCGGCCGCCATCTCCTTCTTGAGCCGGTCGCTGAGCACCGACGAGGAGAATCCCTCCACGCGTGTGTCCCCCTCCGCGGTCGCCGCGAAGCGCCCGCCGTCCCGGTAGGCCCGGTACTGCTCGGAGAGGATCTCGATGTGGTGGTCCTCCTCCTCGGCCATCCACGCGAAGAACTTCTTCACCGCGGGCGCCGTGGCCTGCTCCGCCACCTTGGCGTAGAAGGCCTTGCCCCGCCGCTCGAGGAGGATGGCGCTCTTCAGGATGTCCAGGGGGCTGTGCTTCGTCATCGCGGACTCCTTGTGCAGGGGACGCCGGCGGGCTTCAACGGCGGGCCGTCGCCGCGGCCTCGGTCGGGGGTGGAGGGAGGACGGCCGCCACCGCCCCGATCGCCCCCCGGACGCTCCCGGCGTGGTCCCGCTCGTGCTCGTCCTCCCCCACCAGCCAGTGGCCCACGGGCAGGAGCAGCGCGGCGAGCACCACCAGGGCGATCTTCGCCTTCACGGCCACGGCGAAGTGCTTGCGGCTCAACCGGAAGGAGAGCCCGAGCAGGAACGCGACCACCAGGGCCAGCACGCCGGCCTGCTGGAGACCTTGGACCCGGGGCGCCAGCAGGTAGTGGAAGGTGGCGGAGGCCACGAAGGCGATTCCCGCCCAGAGGTGCACCCGGACGAGCGCCGGCCGCTTCACCGGCAGGAAACCCTTCACCGCCTGGTAGCGGTACGCCGCACCCCCGGCCGCCACCGCCGCGCCCACCGCGGCCAGGGCGCACAGCCCGAGGAATTCGTGGATCTCCGAGAGCATGGGTCTTCCTCCTCCAAGGGACAGACGCCCGGACACGGCCTCCACCCTCGTCGTCTAGGGTACCTCGGGAGCGGCCTCCGAAGCAGCCTGCCGGGCCCAGGGCAGTTCGTCCACCCGCGGCGACCCGAAATCCTCCTTCGGGCGGTTGAAATAGCCCAGGTCCAGGCGCGGGAAGCGGCGCTTGAGGCGGACCGCCAGGTGCCGCAGGCCGATGGCGCCCTCC
>CAZGRT010000227.1:0-3850 GCA_964528225.1 uncultured Thermodesulfobacteriota bacterium
GACGCCCATGACCTCCTCGGCGACCTTGCCCGTGTGGTAGAGCCGGGTCCGGCTCTTCGACACCCGGGGCGCGAGCGAGCATCCGCGGGGCAACCACTCCCCCCAGTCCACGCTGCGAAGTCCCCGCCGCAGGCCGGGAAAGCCCGTCGCCTCGAACTCCGCTACCCGCACCAGGACCCGACTCGCCAGACGGCTCCAGAGGTTGACCCGCCATACGTCGGGCCAACTGGCCGTGAACCCCACCCCGCCGACCTCGCTGCCCTCCACGCAGAGGCCGAGTTCCCGGAGTTCCGCCTCCACGAGGTCTTCGAAGCCCGGAGGACAGACCGCGAAGCCACGCAGCAGAGGGGGGGGACGCCGGCCCACCGGCGGTTTGCCGGAACCCCTCCCCTCTCCGGTCACGGGTCAGGCGCCTCGGGTCACGCGCGGCGGCCCTTCTTGGCGATGTGCGCCATGAGGCCCCCGTCGGCGATCAGTTCCTGCATGAAGGGGGGGATCGGATGGGCGCGATACTCGCGGCCCGTCGTCCGGTTGCGGATGGTCCCGCTGCCGGCGTCCACTTCGAGGTCGTCGCCCTCGGTCACGTCGGACGCCGCCTCGGGGCTCTCGAAGATGGGCAACCCCATGTTGAAGGCGTTGCGATAGAAGATGCGGGCGAAGCTCGGGGCGATGACGCAGGAGACGCCCGCAGCCTTGATGGCGATGGGCGCGTGCTCCCTGCTCGACCCGCAGCCGAAGTTCTTCCCGGCCACGATGATGTCCCCCGGCTTCATCTTGGCGACGAACCCCGCGTCGGCGTCCTCCATGCAGTGCTTCGCCAGTTCCTCGGGGTCGCTCGTGTTCAGGTAGCGGGCGGGGATGATGGCATCCGTGTCCACGTCCTCACCGAACTTCCACGCCTTGCCGCGAAACTTCATCGGACCACCTCCTCCGGGCTCGCGATCCGCCCGAGCACGGCGCTGGCCGCGGCCACCGCGGGACTCGCCAGGTACACCTCGCTCTCCGGGTGCCCCATCCGTCCGACGAAGTTCCGGTTGGTCGTGGCGACGGCCCGCTCGCCCTTCGCCAGGATCCCCATGTGGCCTCCCAGGCAAGGCCCGCAGGTGGGCGTGGACACCGCCGCCCGGGCGTCGAGGAAGATCTCGATCAACCCCTCGCGCAGGGCCTGGCGGTAGATCTCCTGGGTCGCCGGGAAGATCAGGCAGCGCACGTAGGGAGCCACCCGGCGCCCCTTGAGGACCCGGGCCGCCCTCCGCAGGTCCTCGATGCGCCCGTTGGTGCAGGACCCGATGACCACCTGGTCCACGGCGACATCGCCTGCCTCGTCCACGGGCCGGGTGTTGGAGGGGAGGTGGGGGAACGCCACCTGGGGCCGCAGGCTCGAGCAGTCGATCTCGATCACGTCCACGTAGCGGGCATCCGCGTCGCTCGCGTGGAAGACGGGAGGCCGCTTCGCCCTACCCTCCACGTAGTGTCGGGTCACGTCGTCGGGGGCCACGATGCCGCTCTTCCCCCCCGCCTCGATCGCCATGTTCGCCATCGTGAGGCGGTCGTCGATCCCCAACCCCTCGATCACGGGCCCGGTGAACTCCATCGCGCGGTACAGCGCGCCGTCCACGCCGATCTTCCCGATGGTGTGGAGGATGAGGTCCTTCCCGTCCACCCAGGGCCCGAGTCGGCCCCGGTACACGAACTTGAGGGACTCGGGGACCTTGAACCAGACCTCCCCGGTCACCATGGCCGCCGCCAGGTCGGTGGAGCCCACCCCGGTGGAGAACGCTCCCAGCGCCCCGTAGGTGCAGGTGTGGCTGTCCGCGCCGATGACCACGTCTCCCGGCACCACGATCCCCTGCTCCGGCAGCAGGGCGTGCTCGATCCCCATCTCCCCGGTCTCGAAGTAGTTCTCCAGGTCCTGCTCCCGGGCGAAGTCGCGGAGCACCTTGCACTGCTCCGCGCTCGCGATGTCCTTGTTCGGGGCGAAGTGGTCCGGCACGAGGACCACCCGGGACCGGTCGAAGACCCGTTCGGCGCCCGCCTTGCGGAACTCCCGGATCGCGATGGGGGCCGTGATGTCGTTGCCCAAGGCCACGTCCACCCTGGCGTTGATGATCTGGCCCGGTTCCACCCGGTCCAACCCGGCGTGGGCCGCCAGGATCTTCTCGGTGATGGTCATGCCGCTCATGGGCGACGCTCCTCTTCCTCTCGACCCGAGTGCGCGAAGCGGAGCCCGCTGGGCTCCAGGTCCTCTCCGAAGCCCGGCCTCACAGGCTGGCGCTGAACGCCTTCTTCGCCCGATGCTCCAGCTTGTTCAGCGCCCGGACGAACGCCTTCGCCGAGGCCACCACGATGTCGGTGTCGGCCGCCTGCCCGTTGGACAGGACCCCGTTCTCCTCGATCCGCACGCTGACCTCCGCCTGGGCGTCGGTGCCCCCCGTGATCGCGTTGATGTTGAAGCTCACGAGGCGGGGCGTCTTCGCGGTGAGCTTCTTGATGACCTTGAAGGCCGCATCCACGGGTCCGTCCCCGAACTCCGCCTCCTGCCGGACCCTGCCGTCGATCTCCATCTGGACCGTGGCCGTGGGAACGGTCACGGTCCCCGAGGTGACGTTCAGGTACACGAGCCGGAACCGGTCGGGGAGACGCAGGACCCGCTCGGCGATGACGGCGTCCACGTCCTCGTCGTAGACCACCTTTTTCTTGTCCGCGAGTTCCTTGAACGCGGCGAAGGCCAGTTCGATCTGCTCGGCGTTCAGTTCGTAGCCGAGCGTCTTGACCCTCTCCACGAAGGCGTGGCGCCCCGAGTGCTTCCCCAGCACGAGCTCGTTCTTCGGGATGCCCACCGACTCCGGGGTCATGATCTCGTAGGTGGTCTTCTCCTTGAGAACGCCGTCCTGGTGGATGCCCGACTCGTGGGCGAACGCGTTCGCTCCCACGATCGCCTTGTTCGGCTGCACCACGATGCCCGTGGTGAGGCTCACGAGCCGGCTCGCCGGGTACAGGTACTCCGTCGCGATGTGCGTCTCGTACGGCAGGCAGTCGGGCCGCACCTTGAGCGCCATGGCGAACTCTTCCATGGAGGTGTTGCCCGCCCGCTCGCCGATCCCGTTGATCGTGCACTCCACCTGCCGGGCCCCCGCCTGGACCGCCGCGATGGAGTTCGCCACCGCGAGGCCGAGGTCGTTGTGGCAGTGGACCGACACGACCGCCTTGTGGATGTTCGGCACCCGCTCCATGATCTCGCGGACCCGCTCTCCCCACTGCGACGGGATGGCGTACCCCACCGTGTCGGGAATGTTCACGGTGGTCGCGCCCGCCGCGATCACCGCCTCGAGGACGCGGCAGAGGAACTCCATGTCGCTTCGAACCGCGTCCTCGGCGGAGAACTCCACGTTCGACGTGTACTTCGCCGCGTGCTTCACCGCCTCCACGGCCTGCTCGAACACCTCGTCCGGACTCTTTCGGAGCGTGTGCGTCATGTGGATCGGCGAGGTCGCGAGGAAGGTGTGGATGCGGGGGTTGGCGCCTCCCTTGAGGGCCTCCCAGGCGCGGTCGATGTCCGCGAAGTTGGCCCTCGCGAGCCCCGTGACCTGCACACCCCGCACCCCGTCGGCGATGAGCTTCACCGCCTCGAAATCGCCGGGGGACGAGATCGGGAACCCTGCCTCCACCACGTCGACCCGCAGCCGCTCCAGGGCCTGCGCCACGCGGAGCTTCTCCTCGGTGTGCCGGCCGAGACGCAGGGCGGCGGCCGCGCACACCAGGTACTCGGGGTAGACGTGGAGCTTCGCCCCGAACCCTCCACCGACGTCGGGAGCGATCACGTGGATCGCCTCGCGCTCGAGGCCGAACC
>CAZGRT010000228.1:0-4749 GCA_964528225.1 uncultured Thermodesulfobacteriota bacterium
GAGACCCTCGGCCGGCGCCGGGACCTCGGCCTTTGCCCCCCCGAGCTTCTCCATCACCATGCTCGGCTCCAGTTCGCCGACGATGGGGAAGAGGTCCTTGCCGTGGGCCACCTCGATGCCGAGCAGGCGGATCTGCTCCTCCAGGAAGGGGTCGAGCTCCTCCACCACCACCACCCGCTCCACGTGCTGGGCGAAGTCCCGCACCAGGGCCTCGGGGATGGGGTAGGTCAGTCCCAGCTTGAGGAAGCTCGCGCCGGGCATGGCCTCCTTGGCGTAGGCGTAGGAGATGCCCGACGTGATGATACCCAGCGAGGTGTCCCCCATCTCCACCCGGTTGAGGGGGCTCTTCACGCCGTACTCCTTGAGCTTCCCGAGCTTTTCCTCGATCTGCGGGTGCTTGGGGCGGGCGAAGCCCGGGAGCATGGTGTACTACTTCACGTCACGGGGCAGGTCGGTGGGCACGGGCCGGTCCTCCCGGGGACCCAGCTCCACCACCGCCTTGGAGTGGTTGATCCGGGTGGTGGTCCTAAAGAGCACGGGCGTGTCGAACTGCTCGGAGATCTCAAAGGCGGTCTTGAGGAACTCCTTGGCCTCCTGGGAATCGGAGGGCTCGAGCATCGGGATCTTGGCGAACTTGGCGTAGTTGCGGTTGTCCTGCTCGTTCTGGCTCGAGTGGAGGAAGGGGTCGTCGGCGCTCACCAGGACGAGCCCGCCCCGGATCCCCGTATAGGAGGCCGTGAAGAGCGGGTCGGCGGCCACGTTGACCCCCACGTGCTTCATGCACGCCAGGGACCGAGCGCCGGCGATGGCCGCGCCCACGGCGACCTCCAAGGCGGTCTTCTCGTTGGGGGACCACTGGCAGTAGATGTCCTTCTGGTACTCCGAGCTGATGTTCTGGAGGATCTCGGTGGAGGGCGTGCCCGGGTAGGCAGCGGCGAAGGTCACGCCGGCCTCCCACGCGCCCCGGGCGATGGCTTCGTTGCCCAGCAGAACTTCTTTCATCGTGCCTCCTCAGGATGCGTTCGAAAGCGGTCGGCCGACCCCCGTGGACCGACCCCGGCCGCGGGCCTCTCGTTACGGTATGGACGCGGTGCTCACCCGACCTTGACCACCACGGCCGCGCCCGTGTCGCCGGCGGCGCAACCGGTGAAGAGCCCGTACCCGCCGCCCTTCTCCGCCAGCTCCTCCACCAGCTCAATCACGCAGCGGGCCGCCGTGGGGCCCTGGGGGTGGCCGAAGACCAGGGGGCTGCCGTAGTTGTTCGCGGCGTTCACGTCCACCCCCAGCTCCCGGGCGAAGTAGAGGTCGTTGATCACGAACGGGTTGTGGGTCTTGATGGCCTTCATGTCGCCGATCTTCTTGCCCGCCCTCTCCAGGGCCATGACCGCGGCGGGCACCGGCGCCCGGGGCATGAAACCCTTCTGGGTCCGGGAGAAGCCGTAGGAGAGGAGCTGTACCTCCACACCGGGGTCGGCGGACCACTGGCGAGCCTGCTCCCGGGTGGTCACGATCACCGCCGCATTGCCGTCGGCAGGGTGGGTCTGGGCGCCGAAGCTGTGGACCCCGCCGGGTAGAACCGGCCCGAGCCCCGCCAAGGCATCCCGGGTGGTGGGGGTGACGCCCTCGTCCTGCTCCAGGAGGATCGTCTTCTTCCTGCTCAGCCGCACCTCGGCCGGGAACATGTAGCGCTTCTGGAACGCCCGGTCGTCCTTGAGGGCGTCGCCGTACTGCTCGTAGCGGCGCGCTGCGACGTCGTCGATCTGCTCCTTGGTGGCCCCGATCTCCTTGGCCACGTTCTCGCCGGTTTGGATCATGGCGTTCTTGGCGAACGGGTCGTGGTTGAAGTTGTCCATGAGCCAGTTCTCGTGGAGCACCTCGCCGCCGGGGCCGGCGGGGTTGGGCCAGACGATGTGGGGCCCGTTGGAGGTCCGGTCCGCGGCCAGGGTGAGCACCGTGCCGAACGTCCCGTTCTCCACACCCGCCGCAGCATAGTACAGGCAGGTTGTGGCCGTGGAGCAGGCCTGGCTCACGTTGCACCCCGGGGTGCCCTCCGCGCCCAGGAGCGCGGCGACCCAGGGTGCGCCGTAGAAGGCCTGCTTCTGGTGGATGGTGTAGCCCAGGTAAAGGTAGTCGAAGGCCTTCGGGTCGATCTGCTTCTGGGCGAGCCAACGGGAGGCGGTGGCCGCCCCGAGCACGAGGGAGTGCTCGTTGGCCAGCGTCATCTGCCACTTGGAGAAGGGGCTGGAGTAGTAGCCGCGAAACGGGATGTAGGCCTTGGTAAACATCGTGCCTCCTCGAACAGTGCCGGGGCGTCCCGGGTCCGGTCGGAGCGGGGGCCCGCGGAATGGATGCTCAGTCCTTCGGCGCTCGCTCCCGGTCCCGCAGTTCGCGCTTGAGGATCTTGCCCGTGGCGTTCTTGGGAAGCTCCTCCAGGAACTCGACGATCCGCGGCGCCTTGTAGTCGGCGAGGCTCTTCTTGCAGTGCGCCACGATCTCCTCGACGCTCGTTGCGCCGGGCGATCGCAGCGCCACCACGGCCTTCACCGTCTCCCCGAAGACCTCGTGGGGCACCCCGATCACCGCGCACTCCCGGACGTTCGGGTGGGCGTAGAGGATCTCCTCCACCTCCCGAGGCCACACCTTGAGCCCCGCGGAGTCGATCATGTCCTTGAGCCGGTCCACGATGAAGACGTAGCCCTCCTCGTCCATGTAGCCGATGTCCCCGGAGCGCAGCCAGCCGTTCACCACGGTCTCCGCCGTGGCCTCGGGCTTCCGGTAGTACCCCTTCATGACGTTGGGGCCCTTGATCCAGATCTCGCCGAGTTCCCGCCGGGGCACCTCGTTGCCCTCCGGGTCGACGATACGGACCTCCACGTTCATGATGGCGGTGCCCACCGAGCCCTCCTTGTGGCGCACCTCGTGGTTGTAGGTGGCAAACGGGGTGCTCTCGGTCAGGCCGTACCCCTCGTTCACCGTGAGCCCGAAGCGATCCTTCCACCGGCGGGCCACCTCGCCGGGCATGGACGACGCGGCGGAGAAGCTGTAGCGAACGGTCTTCAACGCCTCGTCGGCACGGGGGTCGTTGAGCACCATGATGTAGATGGCCGGCACGGCATACCACCGGGTCACCCGGTCGCGCCGCAGGCTCTCGAGCACGGCGTCGAGATCGAACTTCTTGTGGAGCACCAGCGTGCACCCCGCCTGGACCACGGCGTTGAAGATGAAGTTCTGCGCGAACGAGTGGTAGATGGGCAGGAAGCAGATGGCGCGGTCGTCGGCCCGCATCCCGCACATGTACTTCGTGGCGTTCGTGTTCGAGACGAGGTTGCCGTGGGTCAGGATCACGCCCTTCGGCTTCCCGGTGGTCCCCGACGTGTAGATGATCGCCGCCCCGTCGTCCCTCTCCGTGTACTCCGTCGGCACGTCGGCGGAGCCGGCGAGCAGGTCGTTCCAGGTGCGGTCGCCGCCGGCGCCCTCCAGCAACACGACCGTGCGCACCCCGGGGATCCGACCCCGGGAGGGCACCTCCCCGCCGAGGACCGCCTCGGTGACCAGGACGACGCCCTCGCTGTCGTTCACCATGTACTCGACCTCGTCGGCCTTGCTCATGCTCGAGATCGACACGCACACCGCGCCGAGTTTCTGGCACGCGTAGTACGCCACGATGAACTCCGGGCAATTGGTGAGGAAGAGGCAGACCTTGTCGCCCTTGCGCACCCCCAGGGAGCGAAGGCTTCCGGCGACCCGGCACGCCTCGTCCCAGAACTGCGCGTACGTCCACGTCCGTCCCCCGAAGACGATGGCCTCGTGGTCCGGGAAGAACAGCCGGTTGCGCTCCAGCGCGTCTGCAATGTTCATGTGGCTACTCCTGCCCGCAGGGTGTCGCTCGGAGGTGACCTTTCACCGAGAGCGGCTCAATCTCCACCGACGGCCGTCGCTCTCGCCGGGGCACCGGACGGCGCCCGCGCCGGGATGCGCGTGCGCGGCCGAACGAGACTACCAACCGGTCGGTTGTTTATGCAACCCTCGGACCAGCCGCGGCCGTCCCCGGCGGCCCGTCAGCGGTTGGGCGTGTGGCCCAACGCGATGCCGGCGATGATGGTCTTCTGCACGTTGGAGGTCCCCTCCACCACCTGGTAGGACTTGGCGTCGCGGAAGTAGCGCTCGATCGGGTATTCGGTCGAGAACCCCCAGGACCCGTAGATCTTCATGACCTCGTTGGTCGCGTGCACCGCGGCCTCCGCCGCGTAGTACTTGGCGATCGAGGTCTCGTACTGGTTGGGCTTCTTCCGGTCCTTCAGGTAGGCGGCGCGGTACACGAGCAACTGGGCGGCGTGGTGCTCCGCCACCAGTTCCGCGATGGACCCCTGGATCATCTGGAACTTGCCGATCGGCTGCCCGAACTGGGTGCGCTCGTTCGCGTACTGGACGGCGAGGTCGATGGCGCCCCCGGCGCAGCCCAGGGCTCCGGCCGCGCACCCGAGCCGGGTGTTGTTGAGCTGCCACATGCAGATCCGGAACCCGTCCCCCACCTGCCCGAGAACGGAGTCCTTGGGAATCCGGGCGTCGTCGAACAGGATCTCGCCCGTGGGCGCGCAGTGCAGGCCGAGCTTGGTCTCGATCGCCCGGGTCGTGATGCCGGGGGTGCTCTTGAGATCCACCAGGAAGCAGGTCATCCCCTTGTACTTCGCCGCCCGGTCCGTATACGCGTACACGAGGCCGACGTCGCCGATGTGGGCGTTGCTGATC
>CAZGRT010000229.1:0-9801 GCA_964528225.1 uncultured Thermodesulfobacteriota bacterium
AGCCAGCCCGCGAAGACCTCGTTGCCCTTCTCCTTCACCATGAGCCGTGCGGCCGGGTTCAGGGTGTCGGCGGACGACGAGGTGATGGTGCCCCCGCCCATGCTGAACGACGGCAAGAAGCTCTCCACGGTGATCTCCAGGTCGCCGACGGTGGCCGTCTTGCCGATCTCGACGGTGACGTCCTGGCTCTTGTCGCTGTCCCGCTCCGACACGGCCAGCACCACGGCCTTCCAGGTCTTCTGCACGTCCTCCGGCACCACGACCTCTCGCGGTCCCGCGGGCGCCCCCATCATCCCCTCCCCTCCCGCGGGCGGGTGGGAGGCGGGCATCTGGGGCTGCGCCGCCGGAGCGGGCTCCTTGGCGGCCTGCGGCTGCGGCTCCTCCTTGGAGCAACCTGCGGCAGCGACGGTCACGGCGAGCGTCAATCCGATCAACCAGCGCATGTTCATGGTACGACTCTCCTCGTGGAACAGGTGGCGGAGAGGGGGGGATTCGAACCCCCGGTACCCTTTTGGGGTACACACGATTTCCAGTCGTGCACCTTCGGCCAGCTCGGTCACCTCTCCAGGCCTAGGCAGGACAGATGTGGCGGAGAGGGGGGGATTCGAACCCCCGGTAGGGTTTCCCCTACACTGGTTTAGCAAACCAGCGCCTTCAGCCTCTCGGCCACCTCTCCGACGCACAGAAGTCGCGCATTCTACCGATGCGTTTCCGGGGGGGTCAAGGGATTTGCGGGCGGCCCGAGCGCCCTCCCCGCGACGGTCCTCCGGCCCGAGTCCTCTCAGTCTTTCGAGCCCCGCCGAACCAGGGACCACAGGGGGGAGACCATGTAGGTGCAGATCGCCGCAAAGATGATGAAGAGCGGCGGGCCGTACTCGTCCCTGCGCACCCCCAGGGCGAGGATGAGCAGGAACACGGCCAGGAAGAGGACCCGGCCCACCTTGGGGATCCCGGGCAGCACCGCCCGCCCGAAGTGCGGGTACGGCACCCGGGAGACCATGAGCAGGGCGCTGGCCGCCACGAGGAGCCCCTTCCAGAGGTCGCTCCCCAGAAGCAGGCAGGAGGTCCCCGCCACCAGGGCCCCACCCGGGGAGGGGAGTCCCGAGAAGAGCGCCACCCCTCCCTCCACGCCTGCCTTCCGCTTCTCGACGACGAAGCGGATCAGGCGGTACACCGTGGCCCCCAGGTGGAGGATCCCCAGGGCGGCCCCGATGCGGAGGTCTCGGAACGCGGTCGCGACGATCAGGCCCACGGTCACCCCGAAGCTGGTCCCGTCGGCGACGTCGTCGAAGATCTCGCCCTTGGGGGTGGACCCCCAGCGCTCCGCGGCCCGGCCGTCGAACAGGTCGAGGAACTGCCCTAGGAACACGAGCCCGAAGGCGTAGACCGGAGGATGCCCCGCGAGGATCACCCAGATGCCCCCGAGGCCGCACACGAGGTTCATGAGGCTGAGGATGTTGGCGTACCAGTAGTTCGGTATGACCTTGAACGCCGTCGAGCAGAACGCGAGGCCGGTGCAGAACGCCAGGAGCGGCCGGATCGTCCTGGCGAAGGGCACGGGCCCGTAGATCCACTCGAGCGCGGTGATGGTGAGCATCACGACCACGAGGAAGGTCTTGGCCTTGCCGAAGAGGTTGGCGGCCTTGCGCTTGATGAAGCGCCGCGAGACCTGCCCCGTGAAGTCGAACAGGAGGAACAGCACCACGAGCCAGGGCTCCAGCAGGCCCTGCCAGGTGAAGTAGAGCATCACGGGGCTGTACATGAGCTTGTCGGAGAGGGGATCGATGGTCTCCCCCTCCTCGGTCGACAAGCCGCACCGGCGCGCGATGTCGCCGTCGGTGATGTCGGTGATCATCCAGAAGGCGAAGTACAGGAACGCCGCGCGCGGCCACCCGGCGTGGAGCATCGCGACGGACACGAAACCCATGGGGTAGCGCAGGCGGCTGATGGAGTTCGGCCACAGGAGGCGCTGACGGCGCACCCAGTTCACCTGCTCCGGGGTCCGCAGGCAGCGGTGCACCAGCCACCGCTCCACCGACAGCATGGCGAGGATCGGCAGGCCGATCTCCAGGAGCATGGACGGGTACGGCCCCATGTACGCCCTCGAGTCTCACCGGGGAAAGGGCGCGAGAGTAGCAGAAGGGCTGGGTGGAGGCCAGTTTCCGGCGGGACGCGTCCGTGTCAGAGCACGCGGGTCCAGACCTCCCCTTCCGGGGGGGCATCCCTTCCGGGGGTGGACGCGTAGGCCACGAGCCGGTTCCTCCCGGCGGACTTGGCCTGGTAGAGAGCCCGGTCGGCCCTCTGGACGAGCGACTTCATGTCCCGGGCATCCTCGGGAAACCCGGCCACGCCCAGGGAGATCGTCAACTGGACGTGGGGCAGGGCCTCCTGCCCGCTGAAGTACAGCTCCTCGATCGCCCGGCGGATGCGCTCTCCGATCTCCACCGCCCCGGATTTCCGGGTCTCCGGCAGGATGACGGAGAACTCCTCCCCGCCGAACCGGCTCACGACGTCGATGCCCCGGACGCTGGCTCGCAGCGCCCTGCCCACCTGCACCAGCGCCCGGTCGCCCGCGGGGTGGCCGTTCGCGTCGTTGTAGGCCTTGAAGTCGTCGATGTCGATCATGATCAGCGCGAGGGGGTGCCCGTGGCGGGTGGCCCGGTCGAGCTCCTCCCGGAGGCGCTCCTCGAAGTACCGGCGGTTCAGCAGGCCCGTGAGCGGGTCGGTCACGGAGATCCGGCGCAGTTCCTGGGCCTGGGCGTAGTAGTTCGAGCGGTCGAGGGCGATCGTGGCCTGGGCCGCCACGGCCTGCAGCACGCGCAGGTCGAATTCCGAGAAGACGTCCCCCGAGAGCTTGTCCGACAGGTTCAGCACCCCCACGACCCGCCCCGCCAGGACGACGGGGAGCGAGGCGAAGCTCTTGGTGAGGTAGCGCGGCCGATTCTTCCGCCGGAAACGCTCGTCCTTCTCCACGTTGTCCACCACCACGGCACTTCCCGTGGCGAAGACCTGGCCGGCGATCCCGCGCCCCGACGGGATGCGCAATCGGTCGACGAGGCGCTCGTTGAGGCCGCTCACCGAGCGGATCGCGAGCTCCCCGGACCCGTTCGCGGCCATCATGAGGCTGCCCTTCTGCGCCCCGGTGATCCGGCGGGCCTCGTCGAGGATGGCCTGGAAGAGCTCCTCCGGTCGCAGACAGGAGATGAACTTGCGGCTGACCTCCTCCACCCTCCCCATCTCCTCGGCCCGGGCGGAGATCTCCTCCCGCAGGCGCCGGTTCTCGACCGAGAGCGACAACTGGGCCGCGAAACCCTTGAGCACCTGCTCGTCTTCGGGCGAGAGACGGGTGTTGAACACCGCCAGGAGCCCCAGGGGGGCCTGTCCGCGCACCAGGGGGAAGAAGGAGGCGCTCTCGACGTTCTCGGGGAGCCCCAGCCTGCCGAGGGCGACCATGTCCCGGAGGTGCACCGGGGCGGTCGGATCCGTGGCGGATGCGGAAACCCAGGGGCCGTCCGGAGGAAGGGAGAAGGAACCGAGCGCCCTCTCCATGCCCCCCATGGCGGTGTGCACGCGGTAGGTTCCCGCGCCCGGATCCCACAGCAGCACCGCGGCGTCTCCTACGTCGAACAGCAGGCCTACGGTGTTGAGGGCGAGGGCGAAGACCTCGTGCCCCGTGGCGGCCTGCTCGAGATCCGCGCCCACGGCGAAGAGGGTCAGGATCTGCGACTGGCGTCGGGTGGAGTTCTCCTGGAGGTGCAGCCCCCGGGTGACGGCACGAAGGCACAGCCGGGCGAACCGGGCCAGTTCGAGAAGCCTCGGCGGCGAGACGACGGGCACGTCCGCGGCGCCCGCCACTCCGGCGGAGCCGCCCTCCCCCTCCCCGGTGCGCGCGGGCCCCCCGAGCACCACGAGGGGAGCGGGCCCCTCGGGTCCCGCGAACCGCACCGGCGCCGCGAACACCAGCAGGCCCCTGTCGCACCGGAAGAGCAGCGGCTCGTCCCCCACCGCGGCCTGCTGCGCGGCCTTGCGGTAGAAGGCGGGGCACGTCTCGCACGCCGCGTGTCCCTCGAGGAGACAGCCGCGGGACCGGTCGGGATCCCCGAGCACCTCGCGGCCCTCCGGGTCCACGCCCAGGAGGCGGAGGCCCGTGGCGCGCAGGTACTGCTCTGCGAAGCGCTCCCATGCGGAAGTGGGAAGGATTCTGTCCAGTTTAAGCAAGAAGTTCCCCAGCCCCGGGCGCAAAAAAGCCCAAAAGTCCTGTAACTCCAATAACTTACGAAAATACTATCCTCGCGTGCCCCTCCTGTCAATGCACAACCCGGGCCCGTGTCCCCTCCGGGAGCCGGCCCGGAGCCCTTGGCCGGGGTCTCGCGGACGTTGTACCGTAGACGTCGAAGCGCCGCGGGGAAGGCCCCGCCCGACACCGTTGCACCCCTGCCGGGGAGGACCCATGCGCATCCTGCTCGTGGAGGACGAGGAGAAGGTCGCCTCCTTCATCCGCAGAGGCCTCGAAGAGGAGCACCACGCCGTGGACGTGGCCCTGGACGGCGAGGAGGGGCTCGGCCTGGCCCTGGTGACCCCGTACGATCTGGTGATCCTGGACCTGATGCTCCCGCGCCTGGACGGGTTCCGGGTGTTGGAGCGCCTGCGCGACGAGGCCGTGCAGGTGCCCGTGCTGGTGCTCACGGCCCGTGACCGGGTGGACGACAAGGTCCGCGGCCTCGACCTCGGGGCCGACGACTACCTGACCAAGCCCTTCGCCTTCGAAGAACTCCTCGCCAGGGCCCGGGCCCTGCTGCGGCGGGGCAAGGCCAAGGTCAGCCCCGTGCTCTCGGTGGCGGACCTCAGCCTCGATCCGGCCGCCCGCCGGGTCACCCGGGGCGGGAACGTCATCGACCTGACGGCCAAGGAGTACGCGCTGCTGGAGTACCTGATGCGGCACCACGGCCGGGTGCTGACGCGGACGATGATCGCCGAGCATGTGTGGGACCAGTCGTTCGATTCGTACACGAACGTCATCGACGTGTACGTGAATTATCTCCGGAAGAAGATCGACCACGACTACGACCCGAAACTCATCCACACCGTACGGGGCGTCGGGTACGTGCTGCGGGAGGAGCCTTGAGGCCCCAGACCCTCCGCGCGCAGCTCACCCTCTGGTACGGGATCCTCCTCCTCGTCGTTCTGAGCCTGTTCGGGACGGTCCTGTACGGCCTGCTCGCGAGAAACCTGTACCGCAGCGTGGACCAGCGACTGCTCGCCCTGGCCGAGGTGGTGGCGGAGTCGTCGGTGCGCAACTTCCTGCGGCCGGGATTCAACGACTTCTCCCGCCTGTTGGAGGAGTTCTTCGGGGTTCCCACCGCCGGCCAGTTCATCCAGGTCCTGGACCCGTCGGGAAAAGTGGGGTCGCGCAGCCTCAATCTCGAGAAGCGGCAACTCCCCGTCTCCCCCGAGGCCTTCCGCCGCGCGGTCCACGGCGAACCGGTCTTCGAGACCGTGCCGGACGACCCCGCGCCCATCCGGATGCTCACCTACCCCGTGGTGGTACGCTCCCGGGTGCGAAACGTCGTGCAGGTGGCCACGAGTCTGGGGGCCGCCGCCGAGGCGCTGCGCGAACTGCTCCTCATCCTCGTCGCCGGGCTTCCGGCCCTGCTGGTCGGGGCCCTGGTGGGAGGGTGGGTGTTCGCAGGGCGGGCCCTGCTCCCCCTCGATCAGGTCGTCGAGGAACTGCGGGACCTGGACGCGGACAACCTCAACGCCCGCCTCCCGGAGAGCCGGGGCACGTTCGAGGTGCAGGAACTGGCCAGGAACTTCAACGCGCTGCTCGGCCGTCTGGAGAGCGCCTTCCGGCGCGTGCGGGAGTTCACCGCCGACGCGTCCCACGAGTTGCGCACCCCGTTGACCATCCTGCGGGGGGAGGCCGAGGTGGCCCTGCGCAAGGAGAGGTCGGCGGACGAGTATCGCGCGGTGCTCGCCTCGGGCCTCGAGGAGGTCCAGCGGATGGGACGGATCGTGGAGGATCTGCTCCTCCTCGCCAAGGGCGACCTGGGCGAGATCACCGTGGAGAAGACCCCTCTCGACCTCGCCCCGTTCCTTCGGGAACTCGGGGAGCAGGCCAGGGCCCTGGCGGCGGCCGACGGGCTCGACCTGACGCTGGTCGGGGGGCCCTCGGCGGTGGTGATGGCGGACCCCCTCCGGCTGCGCCAGCTTTTCTGGAACCTTCTCGACAACGCTGTGAAGTACACCCCGCCCGGGGGGAAGGTCTTCCTCTCCCACGGGATTCTCAGCCCCGAGTGGGTCCGCGTCACCGTGAAGGACACCGGCATCGGCATCCCCGCGGAACACCTGCCGAGGATCTTCGAGCGGTTCTACCGGGTGGACAAGCACCGTTCCCGGGCGGGCGGGGGCAGCGGGCTGGGACTCGCCATCGGCAAGTGGGTCGCCGAGGCGCACGGGGGCAGGATCGAGGTGCGCTCCAAGCCCGGAGAGGGAACGTCCTTCCTCGTCCACCTCCCCCTGACGTAGGCGCGGAACCGCGGGCTCAGCCGAAGCGCCGGAGCAGCCGGCGGACCAGTTCGTCCTCCGAGGGAACCTCGCCCAGGGCAGCGCCCCACATCTCCGGCGACTCCATGCACAGGTAGACGGGAAGATCCTCCCCCCCGAGGCGGCGGAGCGTGCGCGCCAACGCCCGGTAGGCGCCCCTTCGCAACGGCCAGAAGTACCGGAGCTTGCCGTCCGGGGCGGGCACGAGTTCCCCGAACAGGGAGGGATGGCTCGAGGAGGAGGCCACGGCGTCCTCCAGGAACCGGGGACTCATCCTCAGGGTCCCGAGGCTGATCCAGGCGATCGACTCCGGGTCGACCGCCTCGAAGAGGCGGCGGGCCGTCTCCCGGTACTCCCCGTACCACCCCGAATCCAGCACGACCGGGTCGAAGTGGAACCCGACCGCGTGGCCCGCCCGCGCCAGGGTCGAAGCAGCCTCCAGGCGGGCCGCCAGCGACGCACTCCCCGCCTCGTCCAGGCGGATCCGCCTCTCGGGGTTCAGCGACCACGAGACGACGACGTTCGGCAGGGGTCTACGGTCGAGCAGTCGCTCGATCCGGTCGCTCTTGGTCTTCAGTTCCAGCACGACCCGGGGATGCGCGGCCACCAGGTCCCGCAGCCAACCGGAGTGGTCCGTCCACGGATCCAGGGCCAGGGAATCGGAGAACTGCCCCGTGCCCAGGCGGACCCGGCCGGGCCACGAGGCCAGCTGCTCGTGGAACTGGCGCGCCGCGTCCTCCAGGTTCGCGAACAGGGTCAGGGGGGTCGACGGGTCGTAGGTCCGGAGGAAGCAGTAGGCGCAGCGGAAGGGGCACTGGAACACCGGCGACAGGACCCAGTACCCGCAACGGACCGCGCCGGGGCTGCACGGGCACGGCTTGACGAAGGCGCCCCGCTCCCTCGTCACGTGGATCGTCCCCTCCCCCCGGGGGGGCTCTTCGCCTCCGGGCCGCAGGCGCACGCTCGTTCCGGCGGGAACGCGGCCGAGAAACGCGCGGGTGAAGGGGAGGCTCTCCACCTCCTCGTCGACCACGACCTGGTGGAACGGCGGCCGGCTCACCCCAGGTAGCGCTCCAGCGCCTGGAACCGGCCCTCGGCCGCGGCTTCCGAGAGGGCTCCCACGGCGGCCTCGAGTTCCCGGACGGAGCCGAAGCCGATCTGGCAGGAGAGCCGGCCGCCCTCGAACCACGGGGGGTGCGCGACGTGAACGTTTGCGGGCAGCCGGAGGGACCGGAGGTCCCTGCCGAAGGACGCCTCGCGGGCCGCGACGCGGGGATAGCGGCGGCGGCGGACCTCCCGCCGCAGGGCATCCGGCTCCTCCGCGAACGCCTCGATCCCCTGCTCCCGGATCCAGTCGGCGGCGGAAGTCCCCGCGGCCCGGGCGCACTCGAGCACCGACCGCGCCACCTCGGAGAACCGGTTCGTCCCCAGCCGACCCTGCGACAGGAGCAAGAGGACGGCCAGTGCATCGTCGCGGGGCACGCGGGCCACGACGCGAATGCCCTGCACCGGAAGGCGCCCGTCGGCGAACGCGGTCCGGAACTGCGGGGGCAGTTCCGCCACCCACGAGTAGTCCTCCAGCACGCCGGCCCGGGCGGGCAGTCCGACCCGGGGCAGCACCGAACGCGCGATCTCCTCGGCGTCCTCCCCGGTGGCTGCCATACGCGCCCGCACGTACCGGCCGATCTCCACGGGGTTCAACGGCCGGGTGAGCCGGTGTTCCTCGAGCAGGAGATCCCACAGCGCCGCGGGCTCCCCCGGCTCGACCACGCGGACCGCCGCGTGCTCCACCCCCGACTCGCCCAGGATTCGGGCCCGCCTGCGGCCGGCAGCGAGCAGGAGACCATCCGGGGTCCGGACCGCGATGAGGGGGTGGAGGAGCCCGAACTCCTCCAGGCTCCGGCGAAGCCGTGCCTCCTCGTCGCCGGAGGGCCAGGAGAACGAGTAGACCTCCGGTTGCTGCTTCAGGTCTGCGATTCGGACGGCTTGCCCGACAGGCGCTCCAACCACGCGATCGCCTCCTTACGGGAGTGCCAGAACACCTCGGCCCGGGCAGGTTCGCCGCGCTTCTCCGCCCCCCGGGCCACGACGGCCGCCTTCGCGACGAGGCATTCCAGGGCGGATTGTCGCTGCTCGTCGGCCACCCCGGGGTCGCGAACCACGTTCCACAGCGCCCGGATCCGGAAGCGGTCCAACCCCCAGTGCACCTGCGACAACTGCCCCGCGTGGCCGTTCCGCTTGACGATGAGAGGCTCCGCCACGAGGTGGATCGGGTGGCGGGCCGCCAGCCGCAGCCAGAACTCGTAGTCCTCGCAGGCGGGCAGGCTCTCGTCGAACCCCCCCAGGCCCTCGAACACCCCTCGGCTCAGGAGGATGGAAGACGGACTGATGATGCACAGCGGGAGGCACCGGTCGAAGACCCAGCCGCCGTGCTTCGCGTGGATCGTCCGGGGGTTGACGCGGCGACCCCTCCGGTACCAGATCTCCTCGGTGTAGCACGCGGGGCTCTCCGGGTGCTCTCGGAGCGCCTCCAACTGGCGCTCCAGCTTCTCCGGGAGCCAGGTGTCGTCCGAGTCCAGGAAGGCGAGCAACGGACCGCGGGTCCCCCGAGCCCCTCGGTTCCGCGCGGCGCTCGCCCCCGCGTTCTCCTGCCGGAACACCCGGACCCTGGGGTCCCCGAACTCGGCTTCGAGCGCCTCGGCGGTGCCGTCGGTGCTCCCGTCGTCCACCACCACGAGCTCCCAGTCCCGCCACGTCTGGCACAGCACGCTCTCCACCGCCTCGAAGACCATGCCCCTGCGGTTGAACGTGGGGATGACGACGGAGACCCGAGGCATTCCGGTGGGGATCTACGACGACCAGCGGTCGAGCAGTGTCTTTCCCGAGAGGTCCCGGAAGTAGGCGTCGGCGCCCTCCACGCTCGCCCCCCCTCCGTGCACCAGATTCCGCCCGGCGACCTGGCCCTGGCGCCCCGCGCTGGCCCACCCGAAGTTCACGCGGTGCCAGTTGCCCTCGCTGTCGAACACCTGGGCCACGTCCCCCGCGGCGAAGATGTTGTCGAAGTTGGTCCGGAGTTCCCGGTCCACCACGATGCCGTGGTCGCGGACGATGCCGCTGCCCTCGAGGTACTCGACAGACGGCATCAACTCCCGGGCCTCGCAGACCGCGGCCACGTCGATGGCGCGGCGGCTGGAGGTGATCACGCGGTACCCCTGCCCGTTCAGGTCCAGGACGTCCAGCACGGTCTCGTCGAAGAGC
>CAZGRT010000230.1:0-2551 GCA_964528225.1 uncultured Thermodesulfobacteriota bacterium
GATCCAGTGCAGGGTGAAGAGCTCGAAGATCTGGCTCGCGACGAAGGCCACCACGAGGAAGGCCATCCCCACGAGGATCTGGAGCGCCCGCGTTCCCTTGATGAGGATGAAGATCCGGTAGATGACGAACGCGACCAGGAGGATGTCGAGGATGTCCTGCCACCGCATCCCGGCCGGCAGGTCGATCAAGGACGGCGCTCCTCGGCGCAGCGCACGGCCCACGCCAGGTCCACGGCGCGGCGCGTCGCCCCCACGTCGTGGACCCGCACGATGTGGGCCCCGTTCCAGACCGCCACCACGGCTGCCGCCACCGAACCCTCCAGACGATCCTTCGGCGCCTCGATCCCGAGCACGGCCCCGATGAACGACTTCCTGCTGGCGCCGACCAGGATCGGACACCCGAGCGTTCTCAGCTCCCCGAGCCTGCGGAGCAGCAGGAGGCTGCCCTCCGCACTCTTGCCGAAGCCGATGCCCGGGTCCACGATCACGCGCTCCCGGGGCACGCCGGCCTCCACCGCGGCCTCCACGCTGCCGCGGAGGCCCTGGAACACTTCCGAGAGCAGGTCGTCGTACCCGGTCTCCTGCTGCATGGTCCGCGGAGAGCCGCGCATGTGCATCACCACCAGCGCGCACCCCGCCTGCGCCACCGTCCTTCCCATGGCGGGATCGAGGCGCAGCCCGCTCACGTCGTTCACGATCGAGGCGCCCGCTTCCACCGCCCGCCGCGCCACCTCGGCCTTGGTCGTGTCCACCGAGATGGGGATCGGGATCCTCGGGGCCAGGTGCTCCACCAGGGGAAGCACCCTTCGGAGCTCTTCCTCCTCCGGCACGGGCTGGGCGCCGGGCCGCGTCGACTCGCCGCCGATGTCGAGCATGTCCGCGCCTTCGTCCACCATGCGCAGGGCCCCGTCGAGAGCCGCCCCGGGATGGAAGAAGTCTCCGCCGTCGGAAAAGGAATCCGGGGTCGGGTTGAGCACCCCCATGACGTGGGGTCGCCCCGAGAGGTTGAGGCACCCGCCCCGCCAGGCGATCTCGTGCTCCCTGGCGAGGGCCCCCAGCGCCGCCTCGATCTCGGCGGCGAGGGTCTTGAGCCCGAAGGGCTGGGGGCGAAGCCTGCGGATCAGGGCCCTCATCTGCTTCCGCGTGCCGAGGACCAGCACGTCGCTTCGGTCCACGGAGCAGTTGATGACCCCACGGTGAACGGCGGCCTCCGCCCCCTCGGCCAGCGCCTCCTGCTTGAGGATGTTCGCACCGGGAGAGCGCACGCCCCGGGCGTGGAACGCGAGGAACGACCCCTTGTCGCGCATCTTGGCGACACCGGCGGGATCTGCCCCCACCCTCTCCAGTTCCTCCCTCGCCCGTCGAGGATCGGAGAGGTCCAGCGCACGAACGTCGAAACCCAAGGGCCCTTCTCCCTCAACTCAGCCCCCGCCAGCCGGCGGGGGCCTTCTCAGAAACGAAGCTCAGGCTGGCGGGGATCCTCCCCCTCTCCGTCCGGCCCGGGATCGCGGGGCGCCGGACCGGCAGGGGGGGAGCCCCCTTCGCCGAACAGGGCGTCGATCTCCTCGGCCAGCAGCACCTCCCGGACCAGGAGCGTCTCCGCGAGGCGCTCGACCTTCTCGCGGTTCTCCGTGAGGAGGTCGCGGGCCCGCTCCAGGTTGGAGCCGACGATGGACTTGATCTCGTCGTCGATGCGCTCCGCCGTGCGCTCGCTGTAGTCCTTGTGGGTCGAGATCTCCTTGCCCAGGAAGATCTGCTCTTCCTCCTTGCCGAAGGTCAGGGGCCCGAGGCCCTCGCTCATCCCCCACTTGCACACCATCCGGCGGGCGATCTCCGTGGCCTTGTCGATGTCGTCCCCCGCGCCGGTGGTGAGCTGACCGAGGAAGATCTCCTCGGCGGCCCGCCCGCCGAGGAAGACGGCGATGCGGTCGAGGAGGTAGTCCCTGCTGTAGGTGTGGCGCTCGTCGATGGGCAGTTGCTGGGTGACCCCGAGGGCCCGCCCCCGGGGGATGATCGACACCTTGTAGATGGGGTCGGCGTTGGGCACGAGGCGGGCCACCACCGTGTGCCCGGCCTCGTGGTACGCCGTCGACCTCTTCTCGTCCTCGGAGAGCACCATGTTGCGGCGCTCGGCACCCATGAGCACCTTGTCCTTCGCCTTCTCGAAGTCGGCCATGGACACGGCGGTCTGGTCCAGCCGGGCGGCGGCGAGGGCGGCCTCGTTCACGAGGTTCTCCAGGTCGGCCCCGCTGAACCCGGGCGTTCCCCGGGCGAGCACGGTCAGGTCCACGCCCTCGGCGAGGGGCACGTCCTTGGTGTGGACGCGCAGGATCCCATCGCGCCCCTTCACGTCGGGCCGCGGGATGATGACCTGGCGGTCGAAGCGCCCGGGCCGTAGCAGGGCGGGGTCCAGGACATCGGGACGGTTCGTGGCCGCGATGAGGATGACTCCCTCGTTCGACTCGAAACCGTCCATCTCCACCAGGAGCTGGTTGAGCGTCTGCTCGCGCTCGTCGTGGCCGCCGCCCAGGCCCGCTCCCCGGTGCCGCCC
>CAZGRT010000231.1:0-8069 GCA_964528225.1 uncultured Thermodesulfobacteriota bacterium
GACCGTCTCCTTTGATCCCGGTCAGGATCTTACCTGGTATTCGCGGGATCAGCTGGAGATCATCCTCTCCTCCCTTCACCTCCTGTTCGCCAATCGGCATGAGATGCAACGCCTCTGCCAGATGTCGTCCGGGTGCTGCCGGACGCTCACCTCCTTCGCGTTCGAGCCGACACCGTGGAGGATCGCCAGGGCGATCCATTTCTGGGCGGCCTGCTCGGGGTCCCTCTCGTCTCCGAGGCGCGACATCTCCCTCAGGGGGTCGGTGCCCTTGTGGCAGTCCGTCATCTCCTGGACCTTCACGTGCAGGTTGGTGTGGTGAGCCATGGCAGCCTCCTCGCGCCTCGCGCGCCTCACGGGGGACGGAGGCGAAGGTAGCAAGCGGACATCCACCGTCAAGCGGCGGGCTTGTTGGGGCCTCGCGGTCCGGTAGGATGGGGGCAGGGGGACGAACGCCGCGGAGGCCTGCCATGGGACGGGACAGTTTTCTCCACGATCTCCACGTGCTCGGTGGCTTCGATCGCGAACGGTTCGAGGGATTCCGGTTCCGGGCCCCCGAGCCGCGGGTCGAGGCCCTTGCCGCGTCCTTCGAGGACCTCGCCGAGTCGTTCCCGCCGGGGGAGGCGGAGGCTGCCGGGGCCGTGCCTCGGGAGGCGATCGCCCGCATGGGGGAACTCGGGTTGTTCGGGATGTCGATCCCCGTCGAGTACGGCGGGGCGGGGCTCCCCTTCTCCCAGTACCTGAAGGTGGTGGAGCGCATGGCGGCCGTGGACCTCTCCCTCGCGCTCGTCTCCCTCGCCCACCTCTCCATCGGCGTCCAGGGGATCGTGCTGTTCGGGAGCGACGACCAGAAGGGCAGGCACCTCGTTCCCGCGGCCGCCGGCGAGCGGGTCTTCGCCTACGCTCTCACGGAGCCCGCGACCGGCTCCGACGCGAAGCACATCCGGACGTCGGCGCGCCGGTCCGACGACGGCACCCACTGGATCCTCAACGGCCAGAAGACGTACATCACCAACGCCAACTACGCCCAGAACTTCACGGTCTTCGCCCAGATCGAGGGCAACCGGCCGGGCCACATGGGTGCCTTCATCGTGGACCGGGCCTCCGCCGGGCTCACCGTGGGGCCGGACATGCCCAAGATGGGCCTCAAGGCCAGCTCCACCGCCTTCCTCCGGTTCGACGACGTCCCCGTGCCCGACGAAGATCTTCTGGGGGCGCCCGGCGACGGGTTTCGCATCGCCATGACCGTCCTGAGCTACGGCCGCCTGGCGGTCTGTGCGGCGGGTCTGGGCCTCATGGAGCGCTCGGTCGGCGACATGGTCCGGCGCGCCACCGGGCGGGTGCAGTTCGGCGTCCCGATCTCCAGCTTCGAACTCGTCCAGGAGAAGATCGCGTCCGCGCAGGTGAGCCGCTTCGTCGGCGCCAACATGGTGGAGTTCGCGGCTCGGCAGCTGGAGGACGATCCGGCGGCAAACGTCGCGGTGGAGACGAGCCACTGCAAGCTCTTCTGCACCACTCGCGCGTGGCAGGTCCTGTACGACGCGATGCAGGTCGCCGGTGGATCGGGATACCTCGCGACCTCTCCGTACGAGCGGCGCATGAGGGACTACCGGGTGGCGACCATCTTCGAGGGCACCACGGAAATCCACTCCATCTACCCGGCCCTGCTGCTCCTGCGGGGCATCGGGGAGAGCCTGCCGAGGGCTGCCGTCTCCCGAGCGGCGTCGCTGCTCCGGGGAGCGGTTCGGGGGAGTTCCTGGCCGATCGCGCCGGACCTCCCGGGCCTTCGGGAGGCGGCGCGCCTGGCCCGGTCCTGCGGGCGGTGGGTGCGCCGGCTCCTGCACCTGGGCGCGCTCGTCTGGGGCAAGGGCGTGACGTCCCGGGAGTACCTGCTCCGGCGGATCACGTGGCTGAGCACACGGGAGTACGGAATCCTCGCTTCACTGGGTCGGATCGAGGGCGACCGACGCGAAGGCCGGGACGTGGGCGAGTCGATGGCCCTGCTCGGAGCGTTCGTCCAGGAGACGGACGAGGCCCTGCCCGCCCTGAGGAGGCTGCGGCCGAGCCGGTTGGGGAGGGCCCTCGGGCGGGTGGCGGCACGTGCCGTCGACGGATTCCTCAAGTCGAAGACGCCGGCGGCCGATCCCTAGGGGACTTCCGAATGCGCCCTCGCCTGGAGGAGTCCCCATGCGACGCCTGACAGCTGCCCTGGCCCTCGTCCCCTTGCTGTTCTGCGCCTCCGCGGCCTCGGCCTTCGAGGTCGGCGTCCGCGGCGCGTACTGGTTCACCACGTTTTCCGGGGAGTTCCGGCTCGACTCGAACGGCACCCAGGGCACCCTCGTGGACGTGCAGGACGACCTGGGTGTCGACGACGAGGACTTCTTCTTCGGGGAGGCATGGCTGTGGGTGGGGGACCACCACCTCACGCTGTCGGGGATGAAGGTGGACTATTCCGGGGACGAGACGCTGTCCGACCCCATCGTGTTCGGCGGGACGACCTTCCCGGCCGGAGTGAGCGCCGAGAGCTCCCTCGAGTACGTCATGCTCGATCTCGCGTACCAGTACGACCTCGTCGACCTGGAGAACTTCCTCGCAGGCTTCTCCCTCGGGCCGATCCTCCAGGTCAAGTACCTGGACGGCGAGGTGAAGATGAAGGGGCGCGAGCCGGTCAGCGGGTTCCAGGTCGAGGAGTCGGAGGACTTCCGCTTCCCCATCCCGATGCTCGGTGTCGGCGCCCACGTGGGCATCCTGGCCGACTGGGTCGAGGCCAGGGGCAAGGCGGGGGGGATGACCTACCAGGGGAATTCCCTGATCGAGGCGATGGGGGAGGTGGGCGTGACCCCGTTCCCCTTCCTGGAGATCGTGGGGGGATACCGCTACTTCTCCATCGACGTGGACGAACAGGACGTCGTTCTCGACTTCAAGCAGCACGGCCCCTACGTGGGCCTCTCCCTGAAGATCTGAGGCGCCTGCAGCCGCCCCGGCCCCCCGGCCGGGGCGTCGCCGTTCAGCCGGCCGCTTCCCCCACCTCGGCCAGGATCTGGTCGGGGCGGTGGTGCTTCAGGGTCGCCGCCTTGGAGGGACACGCCGCCGCACAGGCGCCGCAACCCTGGCACAGGGTGGCCTCCACGGCCATGCGTCCGGTGTGGGGGAGGGCGGACGGGGCGTCGGACGGGCACACTGCGGCGCACGCACCGCAGCCGGAGCACCGGTCGGGGTCGATCTCCGCGACCGCCGGGTCGACGTCGATCCGGCCTCGGAGCAGCAGCGCTCCCACCCGGGCCGCCGCGGCGCGGCCCGAAGCCACCGCCTCGTCGATGGTCTTGGGTCCCTGGCACGAGCCCGCGAGATAGACGCCTGCCGATGCCGTCTCCACGGGCCGCAGCTTGGGGTGGGCCTCGAGGAAGAAGCCGTCGGCCCCGCTCGCGACCCGCAGCGTTCGACCCAGTTGCCCGGCGTCCCCCCGCGGTCTGGCCCCGCAGGCGAGCACCGCGAGATCCGCCTCCAACTCCTGGGCCTCGCCGAGCAGGGTGTCCTCGAACCGCACCGCCAGGGCGTCGCCCTTGGGGTAGATCTCCGACGCGCTGCCCCGCCGGAAGACCACTCCCCGGCGAGCGGCGGCCTCGTAGGCCTCCTCCGCGCCCCGCGCGTAGGCCCTCAGGTCCATGTAGATCACCTGCACCGAGGCTTCGGGGTTCCGGGCCCGCACCTCCTCGGCCTGCCGCACGCTCACCATGCAGCACACCCGGGAGCAGTGCGCGGCGCCGACGCTGGCATCCCGGGAGCCGATGCACTGGAGGAACGCGATGGACCGGGCCGGCCGGCCAGCCGCACCGACCGGGCCCTCGCTCGTCCGCAGGCTCTCCTCCAGTTCCTGCTGGGTGACGACCCGCGGATCGGTGCCGTACCCCAGCTCCGGCCGCCCCGACCCGGGGTCGTCCGGCCGGTACAGGTCGCTTCCCGTCGCCACCACCACGGCGCCTACCGCTCGCTCCCGGGGACCGGCCGGCGTCTCCAGCGTCACCCGGAAGTTGCCCGGCGGTCCTGCCAGTGCCGAGAGGCGGCTCCCCAGGAGCACCTCGACTCGCGGGTTGTCCGCCACCTCCCGCACCTGGGCAGCGAGCCAGGGCGCGACCTCCCCGCCCTCCGGGAAGGAGCGCCCGAGGGTCGAAGCCCGGCCGCCCAGGTGATCGGACGCCTCCAGGAGCACGACGCCGAGGCCCATCCTCGCCAGGGAGCCGGCTGCGGCGAGCCCCGCCGGGCCTCCCCCGAGCACGAGGGCCGCAGGCACCACCGGTGCCTCGCTGCCCCGCAAGGGTTCCAGTTGCTTCGCCCGGGCCAGCCCCATGCGCACCAGGTCGCCGGCCTTGGCCGTGGCTTCCTCGCGCTCCCCGTGGACCCAGGAGCACTGCTCGCGGACGTTCACGTGGCAGAAGAGGTAGGGGTTGAGCCCCTCCTCGGCGCAGACCTTGCGGAACGTGGCCTCGTGCATGCGAGGGGAGCAGGCCGCCACCACCACCCGGTTCGCGTGCCCTTCCCGCAGATCCTGCCGGATGAGCTCCTGGCCGGGGCGGGAGCAGAGGTAGGGATAGTCGCGAACCACCGACACCCCGGCCTGCCCCCGCAGTTGTCGGCTCAGCGCCTCCACGTCCACGGTGGCGGCGATGTTCTGGCCGCAGTGGCAGAGGTAGACGGCGGTGCCGCCGGGGGTGACGGGTGACGGGTGACGGGTGGCGGCCACGGCTACGCCTCCGCAACCCGGGGTCGCGCCCCGCCCAGGAGGTGGCCCAGGGCCGCGGCGGCCGCCGCCGAGCCCGAGGCCACGGCGTCGGGGATGTCGAGGGGGCCCCGGCACGCGCCGGCCAGGAAGAGCCCCGGCCGCGGGGAGAGCACCGGGTCGCGGGGATCGGGGCAGGCGAGGAAGCCGTCCTCGGCCACGGGGAGGCCGAGCACCCCGGCGAGTTCCGGGAGGTCGGCGTAGGGGCGCAGCCCGGCCGCCAGGACGATCAGGTCTGCGGGGAGTTCCCGGGCACTTCCCAGCAGGGTGTCCTCGAAGCGCACCGCGAGGGCGTCGCCCTTCCGGTAGACCTCCGAGGGACTGCCCCGCCGCATCACGACGCCGAGGCGCTGCGCCCGCTCCAGGAACTCCTCGTATCCCTTGCCGAAGGCCCGCAGGTCCATGTACAGGACCGTGACCTCGGCCTCGGGGATCTTCTCCACCGCGAGGATCGCCTGTTTGAGGCTCGCCATGCAGCAGACCCGGGAGCAGTAGGAGGCCCCGGTCGTCCGGTCGCGGGAGCCCACGCACTGGAGGAAGACCACCCGCCGGGGGTCCGTGCCGGCGCCGCGCACCCGGAGCTTCCCTCCCGTGGGGCCCGACGCCGAGCAGAGCCGCTCGAACTGCAGGTTGGTCAGCACCTCGGGGTAGCGCCCGAACCCGAGCTCCGGCCGTCCGGTCTCCGGATCGTCCGGGCGGTAGGGCGTCCATCCCGTGGCGACCACCACCGCTCCCGCGCCGACCTCCTCCACCCGCTCGGCTTCGTCCAGGTGGATGGCCCCGACTTCGCACGCCTCCGCGCACCTGGGTCCGTCGCCGCACTTGCCCCGGGGGAGGTAGAGGCAGCGCTTCGCGTCCACGGCGTAGGTAGCCGGCACCGCCTGAGGAAAGGGCACGCCGACCGCGCTGCCCCGGGACAGCCCGAGGTCGAACTCCTGGGGCACCCGCCCCTTCAGGCGGCAAGCGGCGGTGCACTCCCCGCAGGAGACGCACCGGGTGGGATCCACGTACCGGGGCCGCACCCGGACCCGGGCGAGAAACCCCTCGCCGACGGCTTCGAGCCCCACGACCTCGGCCCGGGTGAGGAGCCGTATGCGGGGATGGCTTCCCGCCTCGGCCGTGCGCGGGGTCAGGGTGCAGGAGGAACAGTCCAGGGTGGGGAAGGTCTTGTCGAGTTGGGCCATGCGGCCGCCGATGGAGTCGCCCCGCTCCACGAGCGTCACGGCCACCCCGGCCTCCGCCAGGTCCAGCGCCGCCTGGATGCCAGCGATGCCCGCTCCGACCACGAGGGCAGAGCCCGGGCTGCTGCCCGTGCCGATCGAGTTCAAGGGAATGCCTCCGGTCCCCGCGCCCCTACTTCCTCGCCTCCTTGACCGCCCTGGTCAGGGCCGGGACGACCTTGAACAGGTCGCCGACGATGCCGTAGTGGGCCACCCGGAAGATCGGGGCCTTGGGGTCCTTGTTCACGGCGATGATGACCCCCGAGTTCTTCATGGCGGTCACGTGCTGGAAGGCGCCGGAGATGCCGAGGGCGATGTAGACCTTGGGCTTGACGGTCTTGCCCGAGATCCCCACCTGGTGCTCCTTGGGCAGCCAGTGGGAGTCGACCACCGGGCGGGAGCAGGAAAGGGTGGCCCCCAGGGCACTGGCCAGCCCCTGACCCACGTCCACGTTCTCCTTGTCGCCGATGCCCCGGCCCACGCTCACGAGCACGTCGGCCTGGGTGATGTCCACGGCCCCCGCCGCCTCCTGCACCCACTCCACGAAACGCTTCCCCAGGGATTCGGGGAGGGAGGGGGCGAGCGTCTCCGTCGGTGCCTCGGCGCCACCGGGGACCGCGGGCTCGACACTGCCGGGGCGCAGGGTGGCTACCACGGTGGCAGCCGGCAGGAGCCGCACCGTGGCCTGGAGCTTGCCGCCGTACACGGCCCGAACCGCGGCCAGGGTGCCGTCCGCCCAGGAGAGGGCCACCGCGTCCGTGACCACCGGGACGTCGAGAGAGGCGGCCAGCGTCGGCGCCCAGTCCGCCCCGGCGGCCGAGTGGGCGCCGAGCACCACCGACGGCGCCCGGGCGCGGGCCAGGTCGCGCAGCGCCGCGGCCACCGCGGCGCCGTTGAACCCTGCCAGGGAAGGGTGCTCGAGCAGGAGCACCTGTTCCGCCCGGCCCTTCGCCGCGGCCGAAAGGGGGGCCGCCTCCCCGGGCCCCGCCAGCACAACCGCCGTCACCGGCCCGGCGCCCAGGGAGCGGGCGGCGGCCAGGAGCTCGCCGGTCACTTCGCGCACGGAACCGTTCCGGTGCTCCACCACGACCCAGACGCTCACAGGACACCTCCCTTCTCCCGGAGCACCGCCACGAAACGGCCGGCCACCTCCTCGGGCGAGCCCTGGAGCAACTCGGCTTCCTTGCCGGGGGGAGGGGGCGCGAGGGCTTCCAGCCTGAGTCGGCTCCCGGCCTCTCCCACGGCGTCCGGGGCCAGTCCCAGGCCGGCCAGGTCCACGGCGTCGATCGGCTTGGAGCGGGCCTTGCGGATCCCGAGAACCGACACGTACCGGGGCTCGTTGATGCCGGTCTGAACGGTCACCAGGGCGGGCAGGTCGAGCTCCACGACCTCGTTCCAGCCGCCCTCCAGCTCCCGGGAGCACACCACGGTCCGGCCGCGCACCTCGAGCCGGTTGACCAGGGCCGCGCTCGGCAGCCCGAGGAGCACCGCCAGGGTCGGCCCGACGATGCCGTAGCCGTCGTCGTCGGCCTGGGCGCCGCACAGGCACAGGTCGTACTTCTCGCCGCCCACCGCTGCCGCCAGCACCCGGGCCGCCGCCATGGGGCCCTGTCTTTCCAGCGCCGGGTCCCACACCCGCACCGCGCGGTCCGCGCCCACGGCCAGGCAGCGCCGCAGGCTCTCCTCGCACTCCTCCGGCCCGAGCAGGAAGGCCGTCAGGCTCCCGCCCGTGGCCTCCTTGAGCTTCACCGCTTCCTCCAGCGCGAACCGGTCCCACTCGTTGGTCTGGAACGGCAGGCCCGCCTGCTTGATGGAGCGGCCGTCCGCCGCCACCTGCAGGTCGGCCTCCGCCGTGTCGGGCACGTGTTTGACGAATACGGCCAGGTTCATGGGGACTCTCCTCCGTCTTCGGTTGGCGGGAGGGCCATCGCGACCAGCTCGGCGAGGTCCACGACCTGCAGGCGGTCTTCCAGCCCCGCGGTCTTCCGGGCGTCCTCCAGGGTGAGGAGGCAGAAGGGGCAGGCGGTGACCACCGCGTCGACGCCCATGGCTGCCGCGTCCCGCACGCGGATCTG